>CAVDXJ010000380.1:0-2350 GCA_963612765.1 Oscillospiraceae bacterium | reverse complement strand
AGGGTGCACTCTCCGATCCCGACGACCCTTTACCAGGCGCTTTCCAACAGCCTCTTCCCCAATACCGCCTACGGCTTCGAGTCGGGCGGCAACCCGCGCGCCATCCCCACCTTGACATACGAGAAGTTCATCGAGACCCACGCGCGGCACTACAACCTCAAGAACAGCTACACCGTGCTCTACGGTGACCTGGACATCGACCGCGAGCTGGCCTTCATCGACGCCCGCTTCACGGCCGCGACCCCGCGCGACGCCGGCGATCCCAACCCGCTTGACTTGCAGGCCCCGGTTTGCGCCGAGAAGCGCACGGTCAAGATGGCCACCGCCCCGGGAAACGCCGAGGTGGGTGTCTCGTACGTGATCGGCACCGCGGCCGACCGCGCGCGCGTGATGGCGGTCGACGTTCTTCTCGACGCCTTATGCGGATCAAACGAGGCCCCGCTCAAGCGCGCGATACTGGACGCCAACCTGGGCGACGACTTTGACGCCAGCCTCATCGACGGCGTCTTGCAGCCGCAGGTCATGTTCACCTTGAAGGGCGCCAAGGAAGGCGCCGGCGAGAAGTTCCGTGCGCTTCTGGAGTCCACCTGCGCCCAGATCGCGGCCGCGGGCGTGCCCCGCGACAAGCTGGCCGCGGCCCTGGCGCAGTCGGAGTTCAACCTGCGCGAGGGAGACTGGGGCGGTTACCCCGACGGCGTGGGCCTTTCGATGACCGTCATGTCCTCGTGGCTCTACGACGACGAGCGCCCGCTTGACTACGTACACTACGAAAAGGCCCTGGCCGAGGCGAAGGCGGGCCTGGACACCGGCTTTTACGAGGAGCTCCTTGACAGCCTGGTGTGTCACAGCGCCCACTGCGCCGAGGTCGAGCTGGTGCCCGTCGAAGACGGCGACGCCGCCGAGGAAGAGGCCGAGCTCGCGGCCCTTCGCGCCACGATGAGCGACGACCTGGCCGCCGTTGCCGCCGAGGTTGCGGCCTTGCGCGCCGAGCAGGAGGCTCCCGACTCGCCCGAGGCCCTGGCCACCCTGCCCCAGCTGGGCGTGGCCGACATCGAGGACCCCAAGCCCGAGCCGCAGGCCTTCGACGCACCGGCGCCTCTGCCCTGCATCGCCCACGAGCTGGACACCCACGGCATCGACTACCTGTATCTCTACTTCGACCTGCGCCGCTTGACCAACGACGAGCTGGTCTACGCGGGCGTCCTCTCGGACCTTCTCGGCAAGCTGGACACCCAGGCCCACAGCGCCTCTGACCTGGACACCTTGGCCGAGACCAACCTGGGCAACCTGTCCTTCTCGGTGGAAGCCTACGCGCCCGAGGACGACCTCGAGCACGCCGTTCCCGTTTTTAGGGTGGGAGCCAGCGCGCTGTCGTCCAAGGTCGCGCACCTGGCAAGCATCCCTCAGGAGGTCTGGGCCACCACGAGCTTTGCCGACACCGACGCCATCCGCGACATCCTGACCCAGCGCAAGGTTTCCTTGGAGCAGTACTTTGTGGGGGCCGGCCACTCCGCAGCGGCCTCGCGCGCCAGCACCTATCTGGCGGCCGCGCCGCGCGCCACAGAGATCATGGGTGGCCTGGACTACTATCTCTACCTGCGTGAACTTCTCGGCAACTGGGATGGCGAGAAGGACGCCTTGGCATCCAAGCTGGCCCAGGTAAGCGAGAAGATCTTCACCGCCGACGAGGTCATCGCGAGCTTCACCGGCCCCGCCGCCGACCGCGAGGCCTTCTGGGCCGCGGGCGGCACCCTGGGCCTTCTCGCCAGCGCCGAGAAACCCGCCCACGCCCTGGACCTGCGCCCGCGCGGCCCGCAGGTCGAGGGCTTCGCCATCCCCTCGAACGTGAGCTACGTCGTGCGCATCGCCGCGAAGTCCGCGCAGGACACGGGCACTCAAGGCGCTTGGGCCGTGGCCAACCGCGCGATTTCCTACGACTACTTGTGGAACGAGGTGCGCGTGAAGGGCGGCGCCTACGGCTGCGGCTTTAGGTACGGCGGCAAGATGGGGACCCGTCTCTTCTGGTCCTACCGCGACCCGTCGGTCGACGCCACGCTGGCGCGCTACGACGCCTGCGCCGCTTGGCTCGGGGGCTGGGACGGCACGCAAGACGAGCTGGACGGCTACATCGTAAGCACGGTCGCGACCCTCGATGCCCCGGTCAAGCCCCGCGTGCTGGCCCGTCGCCAGGACCTCGCGCGCTTTACCAAAAAGCCCGCCGGCCACCGAGAGACGCTGCGCCGAGAGATGCTTGGTACAACGTTGGACGACGTGCGTGCCCTCGCGGCCGCCCTCGCCGACAAGGAGCCCGCATGCGGCATCTGCGTCTTTGGCGGCAAGGACGCCCTGG
>CAVDXJ010000379.1:0-2354 GCA_963612765.1 Oscillospiraceae bacterium | reverse complement strand
GGCGGCACCGAGAGCAACAACCTGGCCGTTCTCGGCATCGCGGCCGGTGCACGCGCCAAGGACTCGCGTCGCACGCGCGTGGTTTTCTCTGCAATAGAGCATGACTCGGTGCTTGACCTGGCCCCCGTTTTGCGCGGACTGGGCTTTACCGTGGACCTTGTGCGCCCCAACGCGCAGGGAAAGATCGAGAAGGACGCGCTGGTAGAGGCGCTGGGGACCGACGTCGCGCTGGTAAGCATCATGGCCGCCAACAACGAGACGGGCGTCGTGCAGCCGGTGGCAGAGCTAGTGCAGGTGGCCCACGGCTGCGGAGCCTATTTCCACACCGACGCAATCCAGGCCTTTGGTCGCATACCCCTTGACCTGCGGCTCGTTGACGCCGTGAGCATCGCGGCCCACAAAATCGGCGGGCCTGTGGGCGTGGGCGCCCTAGCCGTGCGCGGCCGCGTGCCCGTCTCGCCCATGATGCATGGAGGGGGACAGCAGGCCGGCAAGCGCCCCGGCACCGAGGACGTTCGCGGGGCCCTGGCCTTCGCGGCGGCTGCCAAATGGTGCGCCGCCAACCTGGACCAGACGCGCCCGGCCTGTGCCCAGCGTGCACAGGCTCTTTACCAGGTGCTTTGTGCGCCCGATACCGGAATCATCCCCACGGTTTCCGCCGAGATGGACGATGACCGCCTGCCCGGCATCGTGAGCGTCATGGCGCCCGGCCTCGACTCCGAGACCATGGTCTTGAAGCTCGACCAGCTGGGCTTCGAGGTTTCGGCCGGATCGGCCTGCTCGTCGGGCTCGCTCGATCCCAGCCACGTTCTATCTGCCATGGGCATCCCGCGAAACTCCGCCTTGGGCTCCCTGCGCATCTCGTTTGACGAACGCGTGGGCCAAGAGGACCTCGGCGCCTTTGCCCAGGCCCTTCTCGATATCGTTTCTCAGCACAAGTAGCAGACCATGCGGGCCGTGCGCGCCCGCCACAAAAAGGAGACACACATGAGCGAAGCCGCTTCTCTTCTCAAGCTTCAAGAGGTCGACCTCGACCAGCTGCGCGACGCCAAGGCCTTGAAGGGCCTGCCGCAGCAGAAGAAGCTCCAGACCATCGAGCTTGCCAAGAAGAAGATCCAAAGCGAGCTCACCCGCATCGTGGGCCAGCGCAAGGACGCCGAGCTGGCGCTTGAGGACCTGGACGCCGATTACGCTCACTACCTGGATGTCAAGGAGCAGGTGAGCGCCGAGGCCGCCGAGGGCGAGCACACCCACCGCGAGATCCGCAGCTACGACCTGTCGCTTTCGTCTTTGGCCAAGCGCATCGAGAAGTGCGAGTACGAGCGTCCCACCTACCAGGCAAATCTCGACAAGCTGGTCCTGGCCGAGAAGAACGCTCACCTTACCCTGGACAAGCTTGAGGAGGAGAAAGACGCCACCCAGAAGTCCTATGACGAGCAGTCCGCCGAGCTGCGCGCCCGCATCACCGAGCGCGCCCGTGAGCGTGAGCGTCTGGCTGCCGACGTCGCACCCGAGCACCTGGCCGCCTACGAGACCGCCCGCAAGCGCTTTGGCGGCCTGGCCGTCGAGACCCTTACCATGAACGTGCCTTCTGTCTGCCGCGTCAAGCTGCAGCCCAGCCTCTACCATGACCTCTCCCGCGGCCCGCAGATTACCGAGTGCCCGTACTGCCACCGCATCCTTATCTGCGAGGACGAGGAGAACCTCTAATGGCGTGCGCCGGCGAGAAGACCGTGGCGGCAGAGAAGACGGCGTGTGACCAGCGCCGCGTTCTTCTCTGCGTCTGCGGGGGCATCGCCGCGTACAAGGCCTGCGAGGTCCTGCGCGGACTGCAGAAAGCCGGCTGCGAGGTGCGTGTGGCCATGACCGCCGACGCCGAGCGCTTTGTGGGCAAGGCAACCTTCGAGGCCCTGACGCGCCATGCCGTGGCAGACGACCTTTACAGCTACCCCGAGACCTTTATCCCGCACGTCGACCTTGCCGAGTGGGCTAACCTGGCCCTGGTTGTCCCCGCCACGGCAAACATCATGGCCAAGATGGCCACCGGCCTGGCAGATGACTGCGTGAGCTCCACGCTTCTGGCGGCCGCCTGCCCCGTTATGGTGGCCCCGGGGATGAACGTCCACATGTGGCAAAACGCCGCCACGCAGGCCAACGTCAAGACGTTGCAAGAGCGTGGCGTTAAGTTCGTTTTGCCGGTCGAGGGTCGCCTTGCCTGCGGCGACGTGGGCGCGGGAAAACTGGCCGACGTCGATACGATCGTCTCGGCTGCACTTGCCACCCTTTCAAACGAGCCGCAGGTCAAAGACCTTCTCGCCACCCGTATTTTGATCACCGCCGGACCAACGCACGAG
>CAVDXJ010000378.1:0-2354 GCA_963612765.1 Oscillospiraceae bacterium | reverse complement strand
TGGTGCATGTTCGCGCAGGTGTTCCCGTACTTCCAGGAGCAGTCCATCTTTGTGACGCACTCCAACTTGAACCCCAACGCGGCGCTGGCCGTGTCGATCGTGGCTCTTATCGCCAACGTCGCGGCGATCATCTACATCGCCTATCGCGCCAAGAAGCTTGGTCGCAACCCCTACAAGCAGGACGTCTTTGAGGGGACCAAGGATTGGGACGAGGCCACCGCTCGCCGCGGCGAGGTGGACTACGCCCACGCTGAGTAGGCTTTGTACGTCCCCAGGCTGCCAGGCAGCTGGGCAATGAGTTGAGAAGGGCCGTCGCGGTTGCGCGACGGCCTTTTTTCGTCGGAATTTGCGGGGTGCGTGGGGGTTGAGGCCTTGAGAGAGCACCCGCCTGATTTATCCCATAGTAAATTTGGTTTTGCCGAGTAACCAGGTCATTTAAGCCAACGTTTGCCCAGTTGGAGAGCGGGCACGAGATGGATCTACTCGATGAAGCCGAATTTACTATGGGATAAGTCAGGCGGAACTATATGCGGGGGAGTCGAGGCAGTCCGTCGGCATGGCACCGCCTGAAAATTCTCGAGTTTTCGTAATGGAGTTGGTCAAGGCTAACTCTAATGGTAGAGTAACCCATTGTTAACTTGCGAAAACGGCAGTTGGGACGCCGACCCGGAAGGGGTGACGCCTAAGAGTGGGGCTTGAGTTTGTTGACGCCGGATTTGCCTACCCGGGCAGGTCGGGCGAGGGATTTGAGGCTCCCGTAGTGGAACACCTGGACTTTAGCGTGGGTGCGGGCGAGGTCGTTTTGTTGTGCGGCGGCTCGGGCTGCGGTAAGTCGACGGCGCTCAAGATGGCAAACGGCCTGGTGCCGCACTACGAGCGCGGTTGTATGTACGGAGAAGTGCGCCTGGATGGCGTGGCGCTTGGAGATATGGCGATGCATGAGGTCGCGGCTCGCGTGGCGAGCGTTTTCCAGAACCCCAAGACGCAGATGTTCAATGCCGAGGTGCGCAGTGAGCTGGCCTTTGTTGGCGAGAACCTGGGGCGCGAGCCCCAGGAGATCCGCCAGGCCGTGGTACAGGCGGCGGCTGATTTTGACGTCGAGTGCTTTCTTGGACGGCGTGTCTTTGAGCTTTCGGGCGGGGAGGCGCAGCGAGTGTGCTGTGCGGCCGCCGAGGCCAGCGGGGCCGATGTGCTGGTGCTGGATGAGCCGTCGAGCAACCTGGACGTGTGGAGCATCGACTCGCTGCGCCGCTACATCGCGCGGTGGAAGCGCGAGGGCAAGGCGGTCTTGATCGCCGAGCATCGTGTGTACTACCTGCGGGATTTGGTCGACAAGGTGTTGTTCATCGAGGGCGGGCGCGTGGCGCGTAGCTGGACGGGCGACGAGTTTCGCGGGCTGACGGCTGGCGAGACGGACGCGCTGGGGCTGCGGCGCGTGCGGCCGGAAGAGTGCAAGGTTGCGGCGGGCGTTGGCACGGTGGCTGGTGAGGACGCCATGGCTTGCGTGCGTGGCTTGACCTGCGATTACGGCCGCGGGAAGGTGGCACGGCGGGCGCTTGAGATCGACGCGCTGGACCTGCCGACTGGCGTTCCCATCGCCGTTGTGGGGAAGAACGGTGCGGGCAAGTCGACGCTGATGAGAAGCTTGGCGGGTATCGCCAAGGGTGTGCGTGGCACGCTTGAACTGCCGGGCACAGGTGCACTTGACGCCGCCGGGCGCCGAGACCGCTGCGCGCTGGTGATGCAGGACGTCACGCGGCAGCTCTTTTGCTCCAGCGTGGTAGACGAGGTTCGTCTCGGCGACGTTTGCTCGGCCCAGCAGGCTGCTGACACCCTGTGTGACCTGGACCTTATTGACTACGGCGACGCTCATCCGCTGACGCTTTCTGGCGGGCAGAAGCAGCGCCTGTGCGTGGCGGCCGCGATCGCTGCGGGTCGCGACATCGTTTTGTTCGATGAGCCCACGAGTGGCCTGGACCTGGCGCACATGCACCAGGTGGCTGCGTTGGTGTGTGACGTGGCCGTCTCGGGGCGTCTGGTCTTGGTGGTGAGCCATGACTACGAGTTCATCTGCGCCTGCTGCGGGCACGCCTTGGAGCTCGAGCGCGGCCGCGTGGCGGGGAGCTGGGGCCTGGGCGACGAGCCGGGCGCTTCTCGCCTACGTGATTTCTTTTGGAAGGAACTGGAAGGAGATATGCAGTGACGGAGTTTGAGTTTCCGCTGCTTGTTGGCGTGACCGATATGACGGCGGCGGAGTTTTACCACGTGCTGACGCCCGAGTTGGGCGAGTCGGCTTACAACCTGGGTCCGCTTTGGGAGGGCGCCGCGGGACGTTTTGCCCCCATCTGCCCTCG
>CAVDXJ010000377.1:0-2356 GCA_963612765.1 Oscillospiraceae bacterium | reverse complement strand
ACATTACTGGGCGCGTTCATTTTGGGGCTCCAAAGGCCCGGCGATTACTGCGCGGCGCGGTTCCGGGGCGCGCCACCCCCGGCGATTACTGCGCAGTGCGATTCCGGGGCACGCCATCCGCACGACGACGCGCGAGCCCGCGCCAAGCGCCAAACACGACGACGCTCGCTGCGCTGGCCGCGCACCCGGCAAGAAGCCCCGGCGTGCGGTACGTGAACTCGACCGTGTGCTCGCCCGCCGCCAGGTCGACCCCGCACAGGCCGCCGTACAGCGCGCGGACCTCGGCCTTCTCGCCGTCCACGGTCACGCTCCAGCCCGCGTCGTACGGGATCACGGTGCAGAGCGTCTCGTCCTCATCGGCCGAGAAGCCCACAACAACGTGGCCGTCCTCGTAGGTCTCCACCTGCGCCGCGTCAGAATCGAGAAGGCCGAGCAGCCGCGTCAGCTCGCTCACGTCGAGCGTCTTTGCCACAAGCAGGTCGCTCGTCTCGGAGTCGCTGAGGATGCGCGCGGTGGTCGCCTGCTCCTTGTCGGAAATCGTGCTCACGGTAACGCTCACGCTCTGGCCCGCCGAATACTCCCCGAGACAGATCACGCTGTCGTCGAAGTTTCCTCCCACGGAGGCGCGGAATTGCCCGTCGATACTCACGGCGCAAGGGCGCAGCAGCGTCGACATGATGGGCACGTGCAGGTAAAGCGGCCCGTCGGAGGCGGCCGTCACGGTCCAGGTGCGCGAATCGTCGCTCGCCGCGGACTCGTCCTCCACGATCTGCGCCTCGTGGTAGACGCCGTCGGCGCTCTCCCCCGTCATGTCCGCGAGCATCGCCGCCTGGTTGGCGAACGGGTCGCGCACCGGGTCGAAGCCCTGCCACTGGCCAACGTTGACCTCGTCGTAAAGCTCGTCCTGGTTGACGAAGTCGGACGCCGAGGCCGACGGCCACGCCACGTCGCCCGCCCCCGATCGGATGCCGTAGGCCGCGGGCATGGCCACCGAGCTCTTCCACAAGCTGTAGCCCGAAAGCCAGGAATGCGTCACGTCCGAGACCTTCTCGGCAAGCGTCGGCTGCGCGGAAGCGATGGTGTAGTCGATGCCGAGAAGCGCATCGGAGAGCGTCATCGGCGCATTGTAGTAGTAGCCGAAGATCTCGTTCGTGGCGCAATACCCCAGCTTAGAGAGCAGGTCGGGCATCCCCGCCGACATCGTGGAGGTGTACTCCCCCGGGCTCGACACGCCCAGCAGGTAGGCCTCCGTGGTGGTCACGTTGCTGCCGCCCTCCCCGCGGAAAGAGAAGCCGTTGAAGGCGACGCGCCGGTTCGCGGACCCGCCCTCGCCGCTCGGGATCGAGTCGCACGCGGCCTTGAGCTCACTCAGGTAGCTGCCCCAATCGTTCACGTTGCGCCCATAGTGCGCAAAGACGCTGTACGCGTTGTAGCCCGTCTCGAGCGAGGCCGCCACGCACGCGCAGACGAGCGCGGCGCGGGCTCGCGCGCGGGAGCTCTCGCCGGCAAGCCAAACGAGAAGCGCGTAGGCCACGAGCAGCGCCATCGTGAGCGCGAGGTTCACCGGACGGGTGACCCATTGCCCCTTGTACAGCACATAACCGAAGGTCGCGCCCCCGATGAGCAGGCAAGAAACGCCCGCCGCGGACATGGAGAGTGCCAGGCGCTCGCGGCTCGCGAGCACCTCGAGCGACTCCCAGCCCCGCGCCGCCAGCATAACAAGCGCAAACGAAGCGACGTACGCATAGCGGAAGTAGTACGAGGACACGTGCTTGAAGCTCGACCAGATTTGATCGGTTGTCCAGAAGCACATCGAGAAGACCACGATGCCAAAAAGCGCCGCGTAGAGCACGCGCTCGCGCCGGCCCACGCGGCGGTTCAGCAGGTAGACCCCCGCGAGCACGACCGCGAGCTCGCCGGTGTAGAGGGCGGGCAACACGTCCCAGTCGCTCGCGGGGGTAGCCGTCACCGCGAAGCTCGAGAAAAGCTTGAGCGGGTTCAGCGTGAGCGCGAGCGAGAAGATGCCGTCGAGCAGCGGGCCGCCGCCCTCCTTCGAGCTCAGCAGCCCGATGACCGCCGGCAAGAACAGCGCCAGGCTCGCGCCGATCCCGAGCACCATCGTGGCGCCGTAACGAAGCCCCTGGCGCACACAGATCCGCTCGCGCGGCTGCGAAAGCCAGCACACAAAAAAGTAAATCACCGAGAACAGGCAGTCCATGTAGCCCGTGTACCAGTTGAAGAGCACCGCGCCCGCCACGGAAAGAAACAGCGTGAGGCAGCGCCCGTGCGCGACGGCGCGCCAGGTGCCGAGCGCCACGAGCGGCAGCATGATGAGGCCGTCGAGCCACATGATGTT
>CAVDXJ010000376.1:0-2356 GCA_963612765.1 Oscillospiraceae bacterium | reverse complement strand
GCTCACGCCCACGGCCGTGAACCAGCAGAAGTTCCGCTTTGAGTTGTTCGATAGCGAGGCGGACGCGGGCGAGGACGCGGGTGCGGGTTCGGGCAAGCCTCGCGTGAAGGCCACGACGGGCTTCGGTTCCTATGCCGACGTCGACTTGGGGATAGCGAAGCTCCACTTCGAGCTCGGTGCCGGCGCGGAGACTTTCGAGTGGAGTCGGTGATTCCTGTTGACGGGCACTTGCTGCGCCATCTGCCGGCAATGGCATTAGGCGCCTGATATCGGTTGCCCGGTGCACTATTTGTCGGCAATGGTGACAGGTGCCTGATTCTTGCTGCTAGGCGCCAGGCGCCCGACGTCTCACCTCTACGCAGCGTAGGTTGTCGGCGCGGCGAGCGGCGGCGATACTGGCTTCCAGACGATTTTCCGCATAGCGAACCAGATTGGATATCCCATGGACCAGAACAGCCAGAGCCGCACTTTCCTTGCGCCCGAGACTATCAAGCGCCTGCGCGAGGAGCGCGGCCTCACCCAGCGCCAGCTTGCCGACGCGCTCGGCGTCACCGACAAGGCCGTGAGCAAGTGGGAGTCGGGCCGCGGCCTTCCCGACATCACGCTCGTCGAGCCGCTTGCCCGCGAGCTGGGCGTTTCAGTGGCGGAGCTTCTGGCCGGCGACGTGCGCGCCAATGCCAACCGCGCGGGCAACATGCTGCGCAGCGTCTTCTACGTGTGTCCCATCTGCGGCAACGTGGTGCATGCGATGGGCGAGGGCTCCTTTAGCTGCTGCGGCAGCGCGTTGCTGCCGCTTGAGCCCGAGGAGCCGGACGACGCACACGCCTTCAACATCGAGCGCGTCGAGGACGACTGGTGCATCACGCTCGACCACCCCATGACCAAGGACCACTACATAAGCTTCGTGGCATACGCCACCTCGGGCGTGATGCGCGTTCAGAAGCTCTACCCCGAGCAGCAAATCGAGTCGCGCTTCCGCATCGAGGGCAGCGGCCACATCTACCTCTACTGCAACAAGCACGGCCTCTTCAAGCAACAAACCCCACGCCGAGCCCGGTAGACGAGCGCCGGCGTTTGAAAGCAATCCTGAGGCAGCTGGCTGCTCTGCTGAGTTCCTTGTCAGCTTAAGGGACGTGTGCCTCGCGGGTGTCTGCGGGGCACACGTCCCTTTTCTAGCTTTGACGAAGCGATTATCGTTGCGCTTGCGGCAGTTATTCTTCGACGCTAAGGGTTTTCTCGTAGATCACGTCTTTCGTGAACGAATCCAGGACTGTTACGTGAAACTCTTTGAATTTCGCGGTGTTTTGGCAAATCGTGGCCTCTGTCGTCCAGCCGCCTGTTTTGGATATCTGTAATGAGATGTCCTTGTAGTCATAAGAATCATAGCCTTTAGACTTATACCAAGAATCATCTGCGTAGAACCCTGTGCATTTGACAGTTAGTTCCTTAACGCCACTGAGCGGATGATTGCTAGCTTCTACGAAGAGATCTATTTCGGTCATCCCGGTAGGGTCATTGGGAAAGGTGGAGCTATCCTTCAATGATGAGATAGAATGCAGTGACTTTCCGCTACATGTTTTGAAGTTGAGTTTCCAGCCATATAAATCGTCATACAAGGTCGCAGAATCTCGATAGTTTAGCCTGTTCAGGGTTGTTAGGTAATCGTAAGTTGTTTGATTGTCATAATCGAGGTGCGAGATTACGTACTGATATTTTGAGTTGTAAAAATTCTCGTCGTCGGAAGCGACCAGATACCATTTCGCTGCTGTTTCATATGCCTGGTTATTGTAGGCGCAATCTGCTATTTGACCGGCGATTTCTGTCGCCATCATATTTCCGTCTTCGCTGCGCGCCCGCAACTGTTCGGCTGTTTCGCAGGCAGTATCCAGGTCATTGTCAGCTAATCGAGCTAGAGCTTTTTGCTTCAAGATAATATTGATGTCTGAGCTGGTTTTTTCGTCATCGTTTAGATCCTCAAGCATTCTGATAGCCTCGTCGTATTGTCCCGACTCTGCTAGATTCAAGGCTTGTTTGTAATTGAGGTTCGGGATGACAACAAGCGTTGATACCGTTACCAGCGCTGCCGTGATGGCAACTGCAGAAACACCAATGAAACCGGCTTTCTTTAGCCGCTTATTGCGAGCGCCTTGCAAGTCGCTCAGTTTCGATTTGCATTGTTTGGCCTGCTCCGCGGAGTCTTTATAGCTGTCAAGGCCTTCGAAAGCTTTAGCTGCTTTGGCGAGCGAGGCTGGCGTGCCTTCTTTCTGCAATCTTTTGGCGCCCTGATAGATCGCGTCATCATATTTGTCGGCATCAGCCAGAAGCTTCTGTTCGTTTTCTTTTGCCAGCAAAAGTT
>CAVDXJ010000375.1:0-2371 GCA_963612765.1 Oscillospiraceae bacterium | reverse complement strand
GCGCGGCGCTCGTGGGCAAGCTGGCCGGCCAGGTGCAGCATGAGCTTCTCCTGGTCCTTGTCGTTAAGGCGCATACCTCTCCCTTCGTTGGGTTTGCTGCAGCTATCCTACGGCACAATGCGCGCGGGTCACCGAGCCTTAACGCGGCCGGACATCACCCGTAACACGCCGAAACACACCCACAACATAGCCGCGCGGCATGAGAGCCGCCCCAAAATGCGCCGCGGCGCCCGCCCGCAGAAAGAAACTTCCTCGAATCAATGTCTTGTTGCGGAATCCCTAGGCATACAGAGTCAACGCGTCAACAAAAGCCCAGGTCAGCAAGAAGAGCTGACCTGGGCTACCAACCAGTATCGAATTAAGACATTGATTCGGCGAAGTTCTTGCCCGCGAGGGGGCAAAACCGCCCGGGAAACCCCCGTTATAGGGACATCGTCTCCTGCAGCTTGGCCTGGTCGAGGTCGGCGGGGGCGCCGTGCATGATGACGCGGCCCTTCTCAAGCACGTAGCAGTCGTCGGCGATGCCCAGGACAAACTCCAGGTACTGCTCGACGATGAAGACCGCGATGTCCTTCGAAATCGCGCACAGCACGTCGCCGATCTGGTCGATGACGTTGGGCTGGATACCCTCGGTGGGCTCGTCCAGCACCAGGACCTTGGGACGGCCCATCATCGCGCGAGCGATCGCCAGCTGTTGCTGCTGGCCGCCGGAAAGATCGCCACCCTTACGGTCCAGGAACTCCTTAAGGATGGGGAATGTCTCGAAGATCGACTCGTCCAGCTCATCCTTGGCGCCGTGGGCCTCAAGGCCCAGCTGCAGGTTCTCGCGCACCGTGAGCTGCGGGAAGATCTCGCGCCCCTGAGGCACGTAACCGATCCCGGCCTGCGCGCGGGCATACGGCGGCAGCGCCGTGACGTCGGTGCCCGCGACCTTCACACTACCCTGAGCCGCAGGCAAAAGGCCCATCACGGTCTTCAGCGTCGTGGTCTTGCCCGCGCCGTTGCGGCCCACCAGGCAGGTGACGCGCCCGCGCTCGGCGGCCAGGTCGACGCCCTGCAAAACCATGCCCTCGCCGTAGCCGGCCCACAGGCCTGCGACCTCAAGCACCTTCTCGGCCATCTATGCCTCACCTCCGCGACCCAGGTACACGTCGATAACCTGCTGGTTGCTCGACACCTCGTCCATCGTGCCCTCGTCCAGGATCTGCCCCTCGTGAAAAACGGTGACCTTGTCCGAGACGTCCTTCGCAAACTGCATGTCGTGCTCGACAACCACAACCGAGCACTCGTCCTTGACCTTGTGGAGAAGCTCGGCGGTGTGCTCGGTCTCGCGGCGGCTCATGCCGGCCACGGGCTCGTCAAGCAGCAGCAGGTCGGGCTTCTCGGCCAGCAGCATGCCGATCTCGAGCCACTGCTTTTCTCCGTGAGAAAGGCGCGTGGGGTACTCGAACTTCTTGTTGTCCAGGCCAATGAAGTCCAGGACGTAGCGGATGTGGTCCTCGGTGTCGGCCGAGAGCTTCTTGAACGTCGTGGAGTACAGCGTGTGCTTGCCGGCTGCGGCCAGCTCCATGTTCTCCAGGATCGTGATGCCGTTGAAGACCGAAGGGGCCTGGAACTTGCGGCCGATGCCCAGGTTGGCGATCTTGTACTCGCGCATCTTGGTGAGGTCGTACTCGCCCTTGTAGACGATGCGGCCGCTCGAGACCTTGTTCTTGCCGCAGATAGCGTCGAGCATCGTGGTCTTGCCGGCTCCGTTGGGGCCGATGAAGAACCGGATCTCGTTCTCGCCCACAGAGGTCGAGACGCCCTTGATGGCCTTGAAGTCGCCAAAGTTGATCGAGACGTCCTCGATGGAGAGAAGCGCGGGCTTCTCGCCGTCTACGTTTGCGGCGGGCGCGACGGTGGCGGTTGCAGAGTCAAACATTTAAGCCTGACCTCCTTCTTCGTTGAGCTCGGGGGTGACGACGGCGCCGGACTTGCGCTCACGCCAGGCGGCAAAGCGCGCGGGGACGTCCTTGATCGACATCAGGCCGCCCGGCAGGAACAGGATGACCAGGACGCAGACCAGGCCCAGGCCGTAGCTCCACAGGTCGGGGAAGCTCTCGGAGGCGAAGGTCTTCACGCCGTTGACGAGAAGGGCGCCCAGGATGGGGCCGGCCAGCGTGCCCTTGCCGCCGATGGCGACCCAGATGATCATCTCGATGGAAGGCGAGACGGCCACGTCGGACGGCGTGATGATGCCCACCTGGCTGACGTAAAGGGCGCCGGCGATGCCTGCGATAGCGGCGGAAAGCGCGTAGACGAAGACCTTGAAGAACGCGGTGTTGTAGCCGGTGAAGCGCACGCGGTTCTCGGAGTCGCGGATGGCGAT
>CAVDXJ010000374.1:0-2379 GCA_963612765.1 Oscillospiraceae bacterium | reverse complement strand
CAACCTCAAGCGAGCCGACGCCATTGGCAAGGCCGTGGCCTACCGCGGCGACGCGGTTAAGCTGGACATCATCGAGCGCCGCCTGCGCGAAGACATCGCTGCGGGCTTTGCCGCCAACGTGGGCGAGCTGGCCATCGACGGCGCCGACGTCATGCGCGAGCGCGGCATCGATCCCGGCCCCGGCGTGGGCATGGTCCTGCGCGAGGCCCTGGAGTGCGTGGTTGACGGCTCGGTTAAGAACAGCCGAGAAGACCTTCTTAGCTGGCTGCGGTACTAGGGGAGAGGGGCGATAGGCGCCGCGGTTGCCCCGCCTGTGCCCACGGTCCCCTTTGCCAGCTCGATGAACTCCGAGGTCACGGCCCAGCGGTAGCCGCGCTTGGGCAGGCCAAACTGGATTTGATAGCGCGAGCGCGGTCCCAGGTCAAAATGCTCGAGCCGCCGCAGCTGCGCAGGCGTGGCCGCAAGCTCGATCAAATTCTGAGGGCACAGGCACGCGCCCGTCCCCTGGATGGCAAGTGCCAGCAGTGTCTCCATGTTGTTGGACTGCACCTTGACCTGCGGCCGGATCCCCGCGCCCTCAAACAGCGCCACGCCCAGGCCACCGGTGATGTCACCCGTACCGCCCATGACAAACGGGCAAGCGGCCAGCGGCGTGAGGTCGCCTTGCGCCAGCGTGCCGCGAATCTCGTCGGCACGGATGCCCTTCTCGGCTAGCAGCGCCTTGGCCACCAACAAGACAATGCGCTCCTCGTAAAAGTCCACGTAGTCGATGTCGGCGCGGCCCTGGGGCAAGACGCCTATGACCACGTCCTCGCGCCCGGCCACCAGGTTGGCCAGAAGCTCCTCGTTGGTGCCCTCGTCCAGGCGCACGCAGACGTTTGGGTAGGCCTTGCCCAGCCGAGCGATGGCCTGCGGCATGACGGCACGGCCGCGCGTGTAGGCGATGCCCACGCGCAGGGTGCCCCCGCGCAGGCGGCTGGGTGCCGCGACCTCGCGGCGCAGGTCGGCCACCTGTTGCTGGATGGCCTCGGCGCGGGCGAGAAACGCCTGTCCCTCTTGGGTCACCGCCAGCGGCTGGCTGCGAACGAACAGTCGGCACCCCAGCTCGGCCTCAACGGCTGCGATGTGCGCGCTCAAGGTCTGCTGCGTCACGTGCAGCCGGGCCGCCGCTCGGGTGAAGCTCTTCTCGTCGGCCACGCACTGGACATACTCGAAGGTCTGCAGGTTCATGGTCCTCTCGCCTCTCTCCACAAATCAAACCAGTAACACCTACCAAGAATAACAGTTTGAATTTGCTACAGCCGAGAAATACGATAGCCCGCGTAGTCAATGCTTTGAGGTGTTTGCGCATGGAACTTCTCGTCATCGGGGCTTTTTGCCTAGAGCTGATCGTCTGCGTGGCCCTGGGCCTGCCGGTCCTGGTCCCGCTGGCCATCGGCCTCGTCATCTTCCTGTGGTACGGAAAGGCCAAAGGCCACGGTGCGCGCGACCTGGCGCTCATGACGGCCCGCGGCGTCTCGACCGCCAAGGGCGTCCTTGAGTCCTTTGCCCTTATCGGCATCCTGACCGCGCTTTGGCGAGCCTGTGGAACAATCTCGCAGATCGTGGTCATGACCTCGAGCTTGATTACCCCTTCCTTCGTGCCCGTGGCGTGTTTCTTACTCTGTGGACTTGTGAGTTACCTCATGGGCACTTCGTTTGGAACCGGCGCCACCATGGGCGTTGTCTGCGGAACGATAGGCAGCGCCTGTGGCGGCAACCCGTATCTTTTGGGCGGAGCCGTCCTGGCCGGGTGTTACTTTGGCGACCGTTGCTCGCCGGTAAGCTCTTCGGCCTTGCTGGTTCGCAGCCTCACCAACACAAAGATGCCCGACAACCTCAAGGCCATGATGCGCACGGCGGCTGTCCCCTTGGTGACCAGCTTGGTCTTCTATACGGTGGCCGGCGTGGCAACGGCAGCGGGCGCGGCCCAGGCTCAGACGGGCGTGGCCCAGATGCTCACGGCTTTTTACGGAGACCACCTTCTGGCGTTGGTGCCCGCGGCAATCATCTTTGCCCTGCCGCTCATGGGCCTGGGCATGAAGCGCTGCATGGCGGCAACTTCGGTGGCAGCGGCACTGGTCTGCCTCTTCTTGCAGGGCGCGACTCCTGTTGACCTGGCTCGATGGGCCGTCTTTGGCTTCACCGCTGCCGACGCGGGCGTAAACCAGCTTATGTCTGGCGGCGGCCTTCTCTCCATGGTCAACGTCTCGCTTGTGGTGTGCCTGTCTTCTGCCTATTCGGGCATCTTCGAGGGCACTGGTCTTCTCACCGGCGTCCAAGGTCACGTAAGCGCAGTTGCCGAGAAGTTCGGGCCATATGCGGCGGTTCTGGCCGTGT
>CAVDXJ010000373.1:0-2385 GCA_963612765.1 Oscillospiraceae bacterium | reverse complement strand
GCGTTCCCGTCGCAGTCTTCAGCGACACGACGCCGTTGGTCCCGCAGTCCGCGATACCCATGTCGCTCGCGCAGGTGTTGTAGACCCACTCGTCAACGTTCGAGAAGTTGTCCGTACCGCTAAACGTAAGGCCGTCGACCTTATAGGCGTTGCCCCAGTAAGCCGTATTCTTAAGGTACAGACTGCCATTGAGCTTGCCATCGTCGCCGCCAACGCAAACAAGCAGGCCAAGGTTAGAGCCAGATTTAATATCCGTGGCGCTCAGCGTGGCGCCGTTGTAGTCGATGGCGTACTCCCCCACATCCCAGACGCCACTCGCGCGATACACCAGACCACCAAGGGAGAAGGTGTTGCTGCCGGTCTCGGTCACGTCAAGCGTCGAGCCGTTGGTCGTCAGCGCATAGGTGCTCGACGAAGCACCCGTAAACGTGACGTTGGTGTTTGCCCAGCTATAGCCAAGAAAGCCGCCGCACGTTTTCTTTACATTCGAGAAGTAAAGCGACAAATTCGAAAGTGAAAGGTTTCCGATGCTAAGACTCTTTGTGGTGCCGTCGTCAAACGCGGCGATGAAGCCGCCGGCGCCAAGGTTGTCGGCGTTAGTGCCGTTGACCGCCATCGAACCAGAGACAGTCAGCGCGTCAACCGTAATGGAAGCGGTGGATTTAGACGCGACTAACCCGATAACACCGCCGATGCGCGCGTCGCCGTTCGGCTTGCCGCTCGAGGTGAGGTTCGAAGCAACAGAGCAGGCGCTGGAAAACGTGATCGCACCGGTACCGTCGACCACGCCGTAAACATTGCCGGTATACATCTTCTTGCTGCCTTGGCTCAAGGTCAGCGCGGTGGAAACCTCAAGGCCGGTAAACGCGGTGTTGCCCGAAGAAGACTTCTCGGCAGCATAGGTACCGATCTCCATCGCGGCGTTGCTCTGAGCGCGGATGGTACCCGCGAGCTTAAGGTTGGTCACCGTGCTGCCACCGTCATAGGCGAGAAAACCCAGGCGGTCGTGGTAGTAGATCTTGCCGTTGCCCTCGGAGGTGTCGTTGGCATCGATCTTTGTGTCCCCACGTTGACCGTACGGCTCACCAATAGCGAGGGTCACGATGTGGCCGTTACCGTTTAACGTACCCGAGAAGGCCCAGTTAGACGATTTATTGGTATCTTGCGTAAGGCCCGTGATACCGGTGCCGGTAAGATCTATATTGCCAGTAATGCTAATCGTGGCCAAGGCGAGTTTATTCAACATGGATGAGCCGATACCGCTCACACCAGAGAATTTGCCCAGCGTCTGGATAGTCACGGCCAGGCAAGCGAACTCGTCAGCCGAACCAACGCTCACGGTATTCGAAGTCTTGTCGTACGAAAGCTGCTTACCCCAGGAGTAGCCCGAAGAATCTTTGCCGGAATCCGTACCAGTCGAGAGCTGGAACCGGGGCTGATGGGTAGTAGCGTCAAGCGTGATAAGCCCAGCGCTCAGCTTACCACTCCCTAACCTCACGACCTCGTTGTTGCCCAGCAAAAAGTTGCTGCCGCCACCGCCAAGGTCGTCCGCCGCAACCGCGTCGGGACGCTTAAAAGTCCAGCCATTATTGCTGCCGCTGCCATCCGCAAAGATCAGAGAAGGGTTAGCTGCGCTGGTGACGGCAATCTGGCCGACCTTGCCCTCGGCGCTGCCGGAAAGCCTAAGGCCCGACAGATCGGTTGTGCCGCGAAGGCGAACGACGCCCACCCAGATCTCGCCGACAATGCCGGCGCCGGCGTTTACCTCACTCGTGGTGCTCACGGTCACATTGCCGCAATCGAGGACCGAGTAACGGTCTACGCAGCCCGCGACGCCGCCAAACGACCGGCTCACCCATGGACCGACCCAAGCAACAACGGCGTCGTCGACGATCAAGGTCGTACAAGTGGTATTACCGCTGCCCAGCGAGCCCACAAGCCCGCCGGCGGTTTTAGCCTGCTTGGTACACGTGCCCTCGACCTTAACGTTGGTCATCGTAAGCTTGTGGGTACTGGCGTAATAACTGTTTGAAATGTAGCTGGAGCTATTATCCTCCACGCGGCCGATGATGCCACCGTAGACGACGCTGCCGCCATACGCGGCAAGAGAGCTCTTGAAGGTAGCCGCAGTACCGTCGGTCGTACCCGCGAAAGTCACGTTACCGTTGGCGATATCGAGGTAGCCAAAGACGGCGCCGGCGTTGGTCTTGCCCATGAGCTGCACAGCGTTGGAGGTCACGACTTCGTTGTTATCCGTGAAAGTCTTCTCGGCGGCAAAGTTGACGCTGCCGATGAAGCCGCCGGTGTTCTCGCTGGAGGTGGAGCCCACGATCGTGGGGCAGGTGAAGGTGGCGCCGGTTTCCCGGCTGAGCGTGAGCTTCGTCG
>CAVDXJ010000372.1:0-2388 GCA_963612765.1 Oscillospiraceae bacterium | reverse complement strand
GATCATGAAGACGAGGTCGACGGGGGCGTCGTCGGGGGCGTTCCAGTCGGTCAAGCCGGAGGGAACGGTGACGGCGGCGAGACCCGCGCAGTTGACCGCGGCGACCTTGGCGTGCGGGATGGCGATGCCGTCGCCCACGGCGGTCGAGAACTCCGCCTCGCGGGCCAGGACGCCGGCCTTGTAGCCCTCGGCGTCGTTGACGTTGCCGGCGGCGACGTGCAGGGCGACCAGCTGGTCGATGGCCTCGTCGCGGCTTTGCGCGCCGATGCCGAGCCTTACGGCCTCGGGTTTAAGCAGGTCGGTGATCTTCATGCTTTGTACCCCTTTCTGTGATATGACGAGCCTCGCCACTTAGCGAGACATCAGGTCCAAAACTTCGTCGCGGGTGGCCAGGTGATCAGAGAACGCGCTGGCAGAGCCCGCGGAGAGGCCCATCTTGAAGGCCGTCTCGTAAGAGCCCGTCTCCAGATAGCCGGCAATGAAACCGGCGACCGAGGAGTCACCTGCGCCCACGGAATTGACGACAGTGCCCTTGGCGGCCGGGCTCATGAAGACGCTGCCGTCCTCGGCAACCAGGACGCCGCCCTCGCCCGCCATGGAGACCAGGACGTTCTTGGCGCCCTTCTCCTGCAGCTTCTTGGCAAAGGGCACGACCTCGTCGCGGGTCTTGAGCTCGACGCCAAAGATGTCGCCCAGCTCGATGTTGTTGGGCTTGACCAGGAAGGGACCGTAAGCCAGCACGCGGGTGAGAAGATCGCGCTCGGCGTCGACGACGATACGGATGCCGCGGCCCTCGAGACGGGCCATGATGCGCTCGTACATGTCGCCCGGCAAGGTGTTGGGCACAGAGCCCGAGATGACCAGGATGTCGCCCTCGACCAAGGCGTCGAGCTTGGCATAGAGCTCGTCGATGTCTGCCTGGGTGATCTTGGGGCCCTGGCCGTTGAGCTCGGTCTCTTCGTTGGACTTGATCTTGGCGTTGATGCGCGTGAAGCCCTCGGCGACGTGAACCAGGTCGTGGTCGACGCCGGAGGAAGCCAGAAGCGACTCGAGCGCGACGCCGGTGAAGCCGGCCGAGAAGCCCAGGGCGCGGGAGGCGTGGCCCAGGTTGCCCAGGACGATGGACACGTTGATGCCCTTGCCGCCGGGCAGGATCTGCTCGTAGTTGGTGCGGTTGATCACACCCAGGCGCATGTCGTCCACGCGCACGATGTAATCAAGCGACGGGTTGAAGGTGACGGTATAAATCATGCGAACCTCCACTTGTGACGGGATTTGCTCGTTGGTGGATAGTATTGCACGTTTTTGGAAGCTTGTGAAGCGATTTGAGCAATTTCTTTCATCGATTTTGAAAGAAATTGCCCGGTTTCACGCAAAAGCAGTCATTTCTTGGCGAGAAGGGCGGTGCGAACCGTTGCGGCGGGGCTCGCGGCGCCCGGCGGGCAAAGGCGCCCTACCCTACCACCTCGACGTTGTCGCAGTCGGCAAACTCGCTGCCTGCAGGAAGAGCGCTCGTCACGATGACGGCGTCGTCCATGGCGCCAAAGGTGACCAGACTCGTGCGGCCCATCTTGCTTGCGTCGCACAGGACAAAGCGGTGGATGGTCTGGGCCATGGCAAGGCGCTTGACCTCGGCCTCGTAGATGTCGGGCGTGGTGAAGCCGTCCTTCTTGGTGACGCCGTTGGTGCCCCAGAATCCGATCGTGAAGTGATAGCGCGAGATTGCGGCGTTTGCGTCGGGGCCCACCAGGGCCTCGGTCGCGTCCTTTAGGCTGCCGCCCAAAACCAGCACCTCAAAGCCCTTCGAGGCAAGTTTCAAAGCATGGCTCACGCAGTTGGTGGCGTAGGTCGCGCGCTTCTCGGTTAAGGCATCTATCAGGGCGTCGATCGTGGAGCCGGCGTCCAAGAAGACAAAGTCGTTGGGGCTCACGAGCTCGGCCGCGCGCGAGGCGATGATGCGCTTCTCGTCGGCATGCTGGCCGGTTCGCTCGGCCACCGGGATGTCGCGGATGACGCCCTCGGGGTCAAGCGCCACGGCACCGCCGTGCACCTTTGTAAGGCGCCCGGCCTCGTCGAGCTTCTCGAGGTCGCGGCGGATGGTGGACTCAGAGATGCCCAGCTTCTCGGCGAGGTCGACAACGGTGGCCGAGCCGTCGCGCGAGACGATGTCCAAGATTTGGGAGTGGCGCTTGTCTGCAAGCATGGCCTACTTCTCCTCTTCGGGGTAAACGACGCCAAGGTCGGTGCGGACGCGGGTCATGATACGCATGACGTCGGCCGCCAGGTCGATGAGCTGGGCGGCAGCCGCGTCGCCTGCGACGGCGCGCTCGAGATCGGCCATCTCGTAGCACAGGGCATAGGCCTCCTCGCCGCACGCGACCTCCTCGG
>CAVDXJ010000371.1:0-2393 GCA_963612765.1 Oscillospiraceae bacterium | reverse complement strand
TGCTGCAGCTGGGCATGGACGCCAACGACATGAAGCTCCTCTCGGCCATCATCGTGGCGCTGGCGTTGTGCATCCCCGTTGTGATCGAGAAGCACCGGCTGCGCGCGTCGTACACGAGGGGAGATGAGTAGCATGCTCAAGATCTCGCATGTGAAGAAGACCTTCAACCCCGGAACCGTTACCGAGAAGCGAGCCCTGACCGGCGTCGACCTTACTTTGAAGGACGGCGACTTTGTGACCGTCATCGGCGGCAACGGCGCGGGCAAGTCGACCCTGCTCAACATGATCGCCGGCGTCTACCCGCTGGACTGCGGTGTTATCGAGCTTGACGGCGTCGACATCTCGCGCATGAGCGAGGCCCAGCGCGCCAAGTACCTGGGCCGCGTTTTCCAGGACCCCATGCGTGGCACCGCTGCCGACCTGCAGATTGCCGAGAACCTGGCCCTGGCAAAGCGCCGCGGCAAGAAGCGCGGCCTGGCCTGGGGCATCACCAAGGAAGAGAAGGAAGAGTACCCGGCGCTGCTGGCCACACTTGGCCTGGGCCTCGAGACCCGCATGAATGCCAAGGTGGGTCTGCTCTCGGGCGGCCAGCGCCAGGCGTTGACGCTGCTTATGGCCACGTTGACCGACCCTAAGCTGCTTCTTCTTGACGAGCACACCGCCGCGCTAGACCCCAAGACGGCCGCCAAGGTGCTGGACCTTACCGAGAAGATCATCGCCGAGCGCAAACTCACGGCCCTTATGGTCACGCACAACATGAGCGACGCGATTCGCCTGGGCAACCGCCTGATCATGATGGCCGACGGCCACGTGATCTACGACGTTGAGGGTGAAGAGAAGAAGAACCTTACTGTTGCCGACCTGCTGCGCAAGTTCGAGGAGGCCAGCGGCGAGGAGTTCGCCAACGACCGAATGCTGCTGAGCTAGTGCGCCCGGTTGGCGCCCCTGCCCGTCTTTCGCATCCCATCAGCCATCCCGGCCCGGCCCCGCACCCCGCGGCGCCGGGCTTTTTTCGTGCTTTGTTATGATATAGGCACCTTAATAAGCATCAAATCAAGTACCAAAAGAGGTACTCTATCCATATCACCCAGCGTGCCATAAGGAGTCGTCATGACTGCAATTTACTCATCCGCCGCCCTTAAAACAAAGCAACGCGAAATCAAAGACGTTGCTCTCAACGAGGTTGTTCACATTACCGAGAATGGCAACGGCGCCTTTGTATTTTGTTCCGAGGCGCTGTTTGAGAAAAAGCTGCGCGAAACTGCCGAGCAGGCTGCCTACGAGGAGCGCATGCGCGCGGTGGTGGAGCGTGGCCGCGCCGATTACGTGGCAGGCCGCTTTGTTGAGGGCACCGACGCAGCCTTGGCCGCCATAGAGCAAAGAAGGGCCGCTCGTGGCTAGGATGATATATACCGAGGGCTTTCTAGATGATGCATCGTTTATCTATTCCCCTCGCGTTAAGGAAGACCTCGCTAACGCGCTGCGCTCCATCGAGTCCTTCCCCCGAATCGGTTCCACGGCGGTACCCGCATCAATAAAAGAGCAGTTTGGCGACGGCGTCCTTAAGGTCATTGTCAAACCATTCGACCTGATTTACGAGTATGACGAAGAGACTAATCTCGTGGTGGTATACGGTCTGATCCCGTTCCGCGCGGCACGTTAGGCCGGGCACCGAGGTTAATAGCAAAATCCCCTGCATTTCGTGCCAGATTTAGGGGCAAAAATGGCATGGAATGCAGGGGATTGTAGGTAGGGCTTCGAAACGGCGGCCGTGGGATGGCATCGCGGCCGCCGCGCCAGGCGCCAGCTTACTTAATGTCGCGCCAGTGGGTGACGTTGTTTTCCCAAATGTAGGAATAACCCTTGGCCAGCTCGCGGGCCGTCTTGGGCTTGGTGCCGGTGACGTCCTCGATGTCGGTCGACGCCACGTCCATCAGGCCCTCGGCGATCGAGCCCTCGTTGGTCACCATGTCGTTGCCGCACCAGGGCACGGGCGCCTGCGAGAAGTCCTCGGTCGCGGTGCGCGGGATGTGCATCGAGTCCAGGTACTCAAAGAACTCCTCGTGGCTCACCGGGCAGTACTCGATGTCGCGGCCAGACAGGTCGCTGATCATCGCGGCCAGGTCGCGCTGAGACAAGCTCTCGCAGCCGCAGGCCTTGTACGTGCGGTTGTCGTCGCCCTTGCCCAGCAGCAGCGCGGCGGCCATGCGAGCCACGTCGTCCTTGGGCACGTAGGTGGCCTTGCCCTCGCCGGCCGTGGTGTACCACTTGTTGCCGCTCATGAGCGCCAGCATCACCGAGGTGGTGAGGTAGTTCTCCAGATACAGGTTGTCCTGCATGAAGTTGTACTTGATGCCGGTCTCCTCGGCGCGCTCGCGGATGTAGGCCTCGGT
>CAVDXJ010000370.1:0-2406 GCA_963612765.1 Oscillospiraceae bacterium | reverse complement strand
GTCCTTCTCGACGCCGTCTTTGACAACAAGGGTGGCTGCCTGGGCGTTTGCCGGAACGACGGGCCTCGACACGGTTGTGCTGGGCGACTCGGTGACCGAACTGGGCGAGGGCGCCTTCTGCCGCAGCACGGCTAAATCGGTGACGCTGTCGGCCAGCATCAGCGAGCTTCCCGACGAGGCCTTTAGGTTCTCGGGCATCGAGTCGCTTGACGTGCCGGCGTGTGTCAAGGCCATCGGCGCCCGTGCGCTGGGCGGCTGCGGGAGCCTTACGTCCGTCACCTTGCGCGAGGGGCTCCAGACGATCGCCGCAGGCGCCTTTGGGGCCGCCTCGTCGATTGCATCCTTAAGTCTGCCGGCCTCTGTGACCAGCCTGGACCCCACGGCCTTTGCCGGCATGGATTCCTTGACGGGCCTGACGGTGGCCCAGGGCGGCGCCTACTCGGCCGCGGACGGCATGGTCTTCACGGACGGCGGTGCCAAGCTGGTGCTGGTTCTGCCGTATGCCGTCAAGGACGGCCTCGTTACCGTTCCCGACGGCGTGACGACCATCGCCAGCGGCTCGTTTGGCGAGGTGGCGGGCTCATGCGCGGCGCGCGTGCCCAATGGCGTCACTACTATTGAGGAGAAGAGCCTCTGCTATGGGACGGAAGACGGCCAGGTTGGCTTCAATCGCCTGAAGCCGCTTTACGGCACAGCCAACAACCAGGCGCTTATCGACTACGCAAACGAGAATTACCTGGCGGTCTTCTCGCAGGAGACGCCTGCGCTCTCTGCCAGCGAGCTCACGCTGGCCCCCGGCGAGACGGCCAGCCTGGCCCTGGGCGGCGTGCTTAGCGACGTCGTGTTTGCCAGCTCGGACAACTCGGTGGCCCGCGTTTCAAACGAAGGCCTGGTCACCGCCGTTGCCGGCGGAGAGGCCGACATCTTTGCCGTTGCCGGCGAGCAGTACTTCTCGGCGCATGTCAAGGTCACCGGAAGCGCGGCTGCCAACCCGTATGCCAGCTACGCGCGCGTGAGCGGCGGAGAAGAGGCCGACGCGTGGATCAACGCCAACGTCGAGTACAACAAACCGCTGGCAGCGACCTCGAAGGAGCTTGCGGGCGCCTACATCTACAGCTCCGAGAACTACGCCGGAGTGAACGCCTTCCTGGAGCCGCTGGGCTTCAAGGCCAAGGCCGACAACGACTACGGCGCGGGCGAGTACGGCGAGTTCGAGGGCATTGGCCAAAACATCGCGTCTGAGCTGGCACAATTCAAGCTGCACGAAAACGTCGTGCTCTACAGCGGGCTCGAGGACGCCGAGTGCGTCGACGGCGACGGCAACAGCCTGGCAAACATCGTTGCCATGGCGGGCAAAGAGATGACGATCAAACCGGTCTTAAGCACGTCCCTGCTGCAAAGCGTCGCGGACAGCTTTAGGAAGCAGACCAGCGAGAAGATCATGCTGGAGATCTACGCGCCCAAGGACTCGACGCAGGGTGCGTGCCTTGCCGCCGGCGCCCTGGTGAGCTTCGAGAAAGAGATCACCTTCGCGCCCGGGACCAAGTTCTACGTGCTTGACGCCGGCGTCCGCTACATGGAGACCTTTGGTCCCAACGGCGACCTTGTGGGCAAGGAGCCGCAGCGCTACATGAAGCTCGTGCTGGCGACGGGGGAGGAGCCGGAGCCGACGCCGGACCCGGACCCCGAGCCCACGCCGGACCCGACGCCCGACGGCGACCAAGGCTCTGATCAGGCCATCGACGACACCCAGCAGGCAGCCGAGAAGACCTCTCGCGTCGGCGGCCCCACGCCCGCCACGGGCGACGCCGCGACGACGGCCGTCGTCGCGGCCGCCGCAGCTGGCGCCGGTCTTCTCGCCGCCGCGGCCGCCCTTCTCCGCCGTCTGCGCCACAGCCGCTAGTCGCACCACCCTTTGGGTCTGCGACCAGCGCGCCCGGCACCAGCGCGTTTGCCCCCGTCCGAGCAAGCGCGTATCCTAGACAGCTCTGTGTTTCACGCGCACGTCTAGGAGGAACATGAACATCATCGAGCAAATCGCCAGCGAGCTTGGCCTTAAGCCCGCAAACGTCGAGGCCGCGGTCAAGCTCATCGACGAGGGCAACACCATCCCGTTCATCTCGCGCTACCGCAAGGAAGCGACGGGCGGCATGGACGACGTCTCGCTGCGCAGCCTGGACGAGCGCCTGACCTACCTGCGCAACCTCGAGCAGCGCAAAGAGGACGTACTGGTGCTCATTGGCGCGCAGGGCAAGCTGACGCCCGAGCTCGAGGCCCAGATCCGCGAGGCCACGCAGTTGCAACGCGTCGAGGACCTGTACAAGCCCTACCGCAAGAAGCGCCTGACCCGTGCGCAGAAGGCCCGCGAGGCCGGCTTGGAACCGCTGGCCAACATGATCATCATGC
>CAVDXJ010000369.1:0-2419 GCA_963612765.1 Oscillospiraceae bacterium | reverse complement strand
GGCCCATGTGCAGGATGCCCGTGACGTTGGGCGGCGGGATGACGACGGTGCAGTCGCCCACGCCCTTGTTGCGCTGGTAGCAGCCGGCGTCGATCCATTTCTGGATAAGCTCGGGCTCCTTGGTTTGCGGGTCATAGGTCTTGGGCATCTCTTCCACGGTAAAACTCCCTCGCGCAAAGCGTCTAAAGCAGGTATAACAACTGATTAGAATACCACGCCCGGCCCATGGGAGAAGACCTTGCAAGAGTTCCGCTATTTTGACGCTCACGTGCACCTGGATTGGTTTGACGGGGCCGCCGCTGTGGCGCGCGAGGCACAGGAGCTGGGGCTTGGGATGTTTGCCTGCACCGTAGAGCCAGAAGGCTTTGCGGCAGCACAGGATTTAGTTGCCGAGAAGAACGTGTTTCTCGCCGCGGGGTTTCATCCTTGGTGGGTTTCGAAAGACGAGGCCACCAACTCACAGAAGCTTGAAGCCGCCCTTGCCGCCATCGAGACGACGCGCTGGGTCGGCGAGATTGGCCTGGACTTTGGCAAGAAGCATGCAGGCACCAAAGACGAGCAGGTCAGAGTATTCAAAGCCCTCTGCGAGAAGTGCGCGGCTAGCAGCGAGGCCGATGTCCCCAAGGTCCTCTCGATCCACTCGGTGGCCGCGGCCGACTGCGCCCTGGACATCCTGGAAGAGACCGGTGCGGCTTCCAAGTGCCGCTGTGTCTTCCACTGGTTCTCGGGCACCTCGGCCGAACTCGCGCGAGCCCGCGACCTGGGCCTTTGGTTCTCCTTTGGCGAAAGGTCGCTTAGCACGCGCCGGGGCCGCGAGTACGCCCGGCAGGTCCCGCCCTCTCGCCTTCTTACCGAGACGGACTTTCCAGAAGGCCCGAGCAGCCAAATGACAGCCGCCGATATTCTCGCCTCCCTCAAGACATCCGTCGCAGCGTTAGCCACCGCGCGCTGCGAAAGCGAAGACCGCATGCAAGTTCTTCTCGCAAAGAACGCCCACCACCTGGTGTGCTAAGGTTAAATATCTAGGCAAGGACGCGGATGAGAGGCTTATGGCCACATGAAGCCACTTCGTAAGACGGCGGCAGTCAAAAACCCACTTTCGAGCACCATGCTCGCCACAACATCAACAGGCCTTGATTTGCCCTTAAACGATGTGGTCGTCGTGTTTGCCTGCAGCGAGAACTTTGTGCCGTATCTTTCGGTGGCCGTCCAGTCCATCGTTGACAACGCCAGCCCAAACCGTCGCTACGACATCATTGTTTTAACAAGAAACATCACGCCGGCATCCATGATCACGCTCTCGCGCCAGGTCAAGGGAGCAAACACCGGCATCGGTTACCTTGACGTCGACGCCGCCTTGGGTGACATCGAACTCCCCCACCACGGCCACTTTAGGCCCGAGACGTACTTCCGTCTTTTGGCGCCGCAGCTTTTGCCCAACGTCGATAAGGCCATCTATTTAGACTCCGACCTTATCGTCAACGACGACTTGGCCAAGCTCTACGACTACGACGTCACCGGCTACAAGCTGGCCGCCACCCGCGATGCCGACACCATCGGCCAAATCGACGGCTACGACGCTACCGTGGGCCCCTATCTCAAAGACGAGCTGGGCATGGACGACCCGCACGACTATTTCCAGGCGGGCGTCCTTCTTATGAACCTAGCCGAGCTTCGTCGCACCGTCACGCCCGAGGAGTTTCTCGCCATCTCGACCGAGCGCATGTGGCGCTGGCTTGACCAGGACGTGCTAAACAAGATTGTCAACGGCCACTATCTGCGCCTTCCCATGCGTTGGAACTACCTCATGGACTGGCAGCACCTGCGCCGCACGCACATCGTGGCAAACGCGCCGCAAGAGATTCAGGACGAGTACGACGAGGCACGCCGCGACCCGGCTATCGTCCACTTCGCAGGGCCCGACAACCGCCCCTGGCTCTACCCCGACGCAGACGGCGCCGAGCTGTTTTGGCATTACGCGATGCGCTCCCCCTACATCGAGGAGATCCGTGCCCAGCTTGAGGACTCACGTGCCACCGTCAAGGGGCTGGCCAAGCGTGCGCAGGTCATCGCGTTGTACAAGGGCATCATGCCGGCATTCGACAAGACATGCCCGGGCAAGACCAAGCGACGTGAGGCCATCATCAAGCTGTATAGCAAGCTCGGGGGACACAACCTCTAAGACGATTCCTAAGTCATCGCCGAGGGCCTCCTGGTTTTGTCTCCATGCTCAAACAGTCCTGATTCGCACGAACGTGACATTAAGTCACGTTCGGCTCATGCGGAACTACGCGTGGAGACAAAACCAGGAGGCCCCGATGCGTTTGGCTACCTGTGGGTCGGCTGCTCTATATATCAATAATTAAATAACCCCTCTTCTGACTCTTTCCAAGACGCATTCTCATGCGGGCAGTGAATG
>CAVDXJ010000368.1:0-2420 GCA_963612765.1 Oscillospiraceae bacterium | reverse complement strand
CGAGCTTCACGCCCTTCTCGGCCTTCTTGGCGTTGATGGCGTCCTCGAAGAGGTCACCATCGATGCCCATGACAACGTTGGAGAACATCTGGACGAAACGACGGTAAGAGTCGTAGGCAAAGCGCTCATTGCCGGTCTGGGCGATGAGGCCCTGGACCGAGATGTCGTTGAGACCCAGGTTAAGGACGGTGTCCATCATGCCGGGCATCGAGAAGGGAGCGCCGGAACGCACCGAGACGAGCAGCGGGTCCTCGGCGTCGCCGAGCTTCTTGCCCATGCGCTCCTCAAGGTTCTCGCGAGCGGCGTCGATCTCGTCCAGGACGCCGTCCTCCCACTGGTTGCCGGAGTTGGCGTACTTAACGCAGGTCTGGCAGGTAATGGAGAATCCCGGAGGAACGGGAAGACCGATCTTTGCCATCTCGGCAAGGTTGGCGCCCTTGCCGCCGACGATCCACTTCGCCTGCTCGACGGTCTCGCCAGCGGGCTCAGTGGCGTTGACGCCGTCGATTCCGGCGCCAAAACGGTACACGTGCTTCTCAGCCATTTTGTCCCCTTGTGACTTGTTTCCTGGCATGCATAAACGAACATGCACTCACTGCTGAATGCCTAAGGAAGAACGGCTGTCCTTCTCGGCACTCGGCTATGGTATCAACCAGTTGGCGAGAAGCCCGTACCTATTTGCTATTCGGTCGACCCTGTTAGGTGAACGGCGCAATTCGCAAAAATAAGGCCCCGGAAAACATCCGGGGCCTAAACGCGCTACACTGTGAAGTGATTTGGATTTTTACTCGGAGCGCGGCGTCTCGCTGTAGGTGGCGCCGATCGCGTGAGTGGGCTCCTCCCCCGTCAAAGTAGAGATAACCGTCACGGCCGGCCCCAGAAGGTCGATCGAGGGGATGCCGCGGCGATCGAGCTCGCGGCGAATCTCGCGGCGAAGGATGCCGTCGGCGATGGTGTGGAAGACGGCGGAGGGCCTGTCGTCCTCGAACTGCTCGTCAAAGTAAGCGCGCACCATGTCGACGTCCTTGACGTTGGGCAGGCGGCGAATCTCGACGGAGCCGTCGCCAAACTGGGCGGCAGCCGCCATCACAACGGTGTTGGCGGTCTCGCCGCGAGAGTCCGAAAGAACGAAGATCAGCGGGACGACGTCCCCAAAGATGTCATTGTCCAAGTCCAGCGTGGCCATTTTCGACCTCCAAATCTGATTGAGACCGGCCAAGGCACGTCTGCCCTGGCCGGTTTTTCCAACCCTACTTCTTGCGGGAAAGCGCGGAGATGTCCGCGACGCCCTCAAAGACCTGAGCGAACCTGTTAAGGAGACGCAGGCGGTTTTCCCTTACCCGAGTATCCTCGTCCATAACCAAAACATCGGCAAAGAATCGGTCAATCGGCTCTTTAAGAGCGGCCAGTGCAGAACAAGCGGCCTCGAAGTCGGAATTTTGGAGCGCCGCGGCCACGTTCTTCTCGCCGGTTTCGCAGGCGGCGAGAAGGTCTTTCTCGGGCTGAGTGAGGATGGTCTCGTCCACCTGAGTGCCCAGAGAGGCGTCGGCCAGGTTGTGCGCACGGGCAAAGGCAGTGGCAAGGTCGTCGAAGAGCTCTGGCTGCTCGGCACGGGCGCCGTCGAGGGCGCGGGCGCGGGCGAAGAACTCTGCAGGGTCGATGACGCCGACGGCAGAGACGGCCTCGATGGTGTCGTTCTTCACGCCCTCGTCCTTGGCGATGCCGGCAAGACGGCCGGCGAAGAAACGCGCGACGTCGGCGGCGACCTGGGCGGCGTCGAACTCGAGGCCCTGCTCGGCATAAGAAGCAAGGGCACGCTCAATCATGGCCTTGAGGGAAACCGTGGGTAGGGCGCGAAGCATCGCGATGATGCCGATGGCGCTGCGGCGAACGGCAAAGGGGTCGGAGGAGCCGGTGGGCGGCTCACCGATGGCAAAAAGGCCGCACACGGTGTCGAGCTTATCGGCCACGGCCACGCACTTGCCGCAAGTGTTGGAAGGTAGCTCGTCGCCGGCGAAGCGCGGGCGGTAGTGCTCGCGGATGGCGGTTGCGACCTCGGGGTCCTCGCCGGCGGCCAGGGCATAGTAGCCGCCCATGACGCCCTGCTGGTTGGTGAACTCAACGACGGCCTGGGAAACAAGGTCTGCCTTGGCAAGGTGGGCGGCGCGCACGGCGTTCTTGACGCCGGCCTCGTCCTGGCCCGCCTGCTCGGCGCAGAGCTGAGCGAGCTTCTCCATGCGGCCGACCTTTTGCAGAGTGGTGCCCAGCTTCTCTTGGAAGGTGACGATGCCCAGGCGCTGCACGAAATCCTCCATCGGGCGCTTGAGGTCCTCGTCAAAGAAGAACTTGGCGTCGTCGAGGCGCGGGCGCACGACGCGCTCGTTGCCGGCCACGACGGTTTGGGAGACGGCGGGGTTAGC
>CAVDXJ010000367.1:0-2434 GCA_963612765.1 Oscillospiraceae bacterium | reverse complement strand
AGAATTTCGCGACCCGGCAAAAGGGGACCTCAAAAACACTGACGAGGCCCCTCTCGCTAGCAGGTCGCGTTAAGTACGTCTCGCCCCGGCGTCCTTCTCGCCGTAGATAGTTTGCTTGCAAACCGTTGGAAAGCGAACTATTATGTCAGAGGTGACATGCCAGCGACCAGAAAGGCACGCCCGTGATCAACGACGAGCTGCACTTCCTTCTCCTTAAGGCCCACAACGTCTCGACGCGCCAGATCATGGCGCAGACGACCCAGCTGGGTCTCACGCCCGGCCAGCCCAAGGTGCTCGAGTACCTGCTGGAACACGACGGCGCCTGCGCCCGCGCGATCTGCCAGGAGTTTGCCATCGACAAGTCGACCATGGCCTCGATCCTGCCGCGTATGGAGAAGGCCGGCCTGGTCCGCCGCGAGGCAAACGAAGCCGACCGCCGCACCAGCAGCATCTGGCTTACCGAGAAGGGCCGGCGCCTCGCGCTTGTCATCAAGCAGGTCGTCCTGTCGACCGACGCCTACCTCACACGCGGCGTCTCTCCGCAGGACCTGGCCGCCTGCGAGCGCGTCCTTGCGCTCATTGCCGCTAACGCCGCCAACGCCGAGAACCGCTCGGCTCAATAAAGCCCAGCTCACTGGGAGAGAGGAAAGCACTGCATGCAGGAATTTGGCTTCAACACGAACAACCTCGGCCGTCGCACGTTTTGGTTTTGCCTGGGCATCGCCATCAACGCTGTGGGCATCGCCTTCATCACCAAGGCGGGTATGGGCACCTCGCAGATCTCGAGCGTGCCGTACGTCCTCACCTTCCAGTTCCCGCAGCTGAGCCTTGCCATGTCGACGTTCCTCATCAATTTCGTGCTGGTCGCCATCCAGATTCCCCTGCTGGGCCGCGAGTTCTTTCCCATCCAGCTGCTTCAGATCCCGGTGAACCTGCTGTTCTCCAGCCTGCTGGGTCTCTCCATGAGCGCCTTTGGCTGGCTCAACCCCACCGAGCTGCCCGTCAAGATCGCGATGATCCTTCTGGGCTGCTGCATCCTGGGCGTGGGTACCGCGGTCGAGTGCGCCCCCAGCCTGGTCTACGTGCCCGGCGAGGGAGCGGTCCACGCGATTTCTAAGGTCACGGGTGCAAAGCTCGGCACCGTCAAGCTGGTCTTTGACCTGACGCTGGTGGCACTTGCCGTGGCGCTGTCGCTCGCCCTCTTTGGCCGTCTCAACGGCGTTGGCCTGGGTACTGTCCTCACGGTCCTTGTCACCGGCAACGTGGTGAACCTCGCCAACGAGCACCTGGGATTTCTCGGCCACGTCCGCGCCCTCGCGGAGTAATCGGCACGCCCGCGCCAAACGAACGCGCCCGTGCACGTAACGAACGCTCTGTAAACCCGCGCCTTACAAAACGCCCCGTCGGCCCTCACAGTGCCGACGGGGCGTTTACGTGCGCGTATAAGACGTCACGGTGCCGAGAAGCCCGCGCCCTTCTCGTCAATTCATGACACACAGCTTACATAACGTGCATAATCTGCCCAGAATTCATAAATTGACTTACGCTATTCTTATCTGGCGTTTACACGACTGTGACAAACGAGAAATGCCCGCAACCCTGCTGCGGGCGCTTGATCATGAGAGAGGGACCTCGTTGATTACACTTTCGGAATTCCTTGGCGTTCTTGCCTCCAACCCCTTCCTTATCCTGGTCATGGTCCTTGTCTTGGGGACCATTTTCGTGAACGGCGCCACAGACGCCGCAAACGCGATCGCCGAGGTCGTGGGTACCCGCTCGATGGACATCGACGACGCCATCACCATGAGCGTCATCTGCAACTTCATCGGCCTCATTGGCATGACCTTCATCTCGACCGCCGTCGCCGACACCATCAGCGGCATGGTCGACTTTGGCGGAGACACGCACCTGGCGCTGATCGCGCTGGCCGCCTCGACTGTGGGCATCGTGGGCTGGGGCATCGCCGCCTGGATCTTTGGCATCCCCACTTCCGAGTCGCACGCCCTGATCGCCGGTCTCACGGGCTCCGCCCTGGCCGTCTCGGGCGGCCTTGACGGCGTCAACATGGACGAGTGGGCCAAGGTCATCTATGGCTTGGTCCTCTCCACGGTCCTGGGCTACATCGCCGGCTGGGCCATCGCCAAGATCATCCCCATTGCCTGCAAGAACGCCGACCGTCGTCGCGCCAACAACTTCTTTGGCAAGATGCAGATCGCCGGCGCGGCGGGCGTCGCTTTGATGCACGGCGCTCAGGACGGCCAGAAGTTCATGTCCACCGCCATGCTGGCCATTGCCCTTTCGCTGGGCAAGAGCGTGGGCGAGATGGGCGGCTTCCCGCTGTGGATCGAGGTCCTGTGCGCCGGCGTGATGGCCATCGGTACCGCCATCGGCGGCAAGAAGATCATCAAGAAGGTCGGCATGGAGATGGTCCAGC
>CAVDXJ010000366.1:0-2438 GCA_963612765.1 Oscillospiraceae bacterium | reverse complement strand
GGGGCATCTTTGTGGTTCAGACGCTGACGTTTTTCCCGGTGTGCTACATGATGCTCAAGGGCCTGCTCAAGAACATCGATCCCTCGCTTGAGGAGGCGGCGCGCGACATGGGCGCTTCTCGCTGGAAGGTCTTCACCAGCGTGACCTTGCCGCTCATCCTGCCCGGCCTGGGCAACGCCTTCTTGGTGACCTTCATCGAGTCGATCGCCGACTTTGCCAACCCTATGATCATCGGCGGCTCGTACGACACCTTGGCCACCACCATCTACCTGCAGATCACCGGCGCCTACGACAAGCAGGGCGCGGCCGCGATGGCAGTTGTTCTTCTCTGCATCACGCTGCTCATGTTTGTGGTCCAGAAGTACGTGCTCGAGGCCAAGTCCACGGCCACCTTGTCCGGCAAGGCCAGCCGCGCGCGCATGCTGATCACCGACAAGTCCGTTCGTGTGCCCTTGACCGTGTTGTGCAGCGCCATCGCCCTCTTTGTCGTCTTGATGTACATCTGCGTGCCCTTTGGCGCCCTGTTCAAGACCTGGGGCTACGACTTCACCTTGACCACCAAGTGGTTCGAGCAGGTCTTCACCAAGTACCACGGACTTGAGGCCTTCCGCGACTCGTTTATCCTGTCGCTTATCGCCAGCCCCATCACGGCCATCTTCTCGATGATCATCTCGTACCTGGTCGTCAAGCGTGACTTCAAGTCCAAAGGCTTCATCGAGGCCGTTTCGATGCTGGCCATGGCCGTGCCGGGCACCGTCTTGGGCGTGGGCTACATCCGCGGCTTCTCGGGCGGCCTGTTCCACACCGGCTTTATGAAGGGCCTTTACGGCTCGGCGGCCATTCTCGTCATCGTCTTCATTGTGAGGTCTTTGCCTACCGGCACCCGCTCGGGCATCTCGGCGCTGCGCCAGATCGACAAGTCCATCGAGGAGTCGGCTTACGACATGGGCGCCGACAGCTTCACGGTCTTCCGCACGGTCACGTTGCCGCTGATCAAGGACTCGTTCTTCTCGGGCCTGGTCACTGCCTTCGTTCGTTCCATCACCGCTATCTCGGCCATCATCTTGCTGGTCACGCCGCAGTTCTTCTTGATCACGGTGCAGATCAACGAGTTTGCCGAGAAGGGCAACTACGGCATCGCGTGCGCCTTCGCTACGATCCTTATCGCCATCACCTACGGCTCGGTTCTTCTTATGAACTTTGCCATCAAGCACTTTGGCACCAGCAAAAAGACCGTCTCTAAGGAGGACTAACCATGGCTAAAGAGAAAAAGGGTGTGCGCCTGGACCACATCTCCAAGATTTACCAGGACCCCAAAACCGGTAAAGATTTTTATGCTGTCCACGACGCAAACATCGACATCGCGCCCGGCGAGTTCGTGACGCTGCTTGGCCCTTCCGGCTGCGGCAAGACCACCATACTGCGCATGATCGCCGGCTTCGAGTCCCCCGACGAGGGCGAGATTTACCTGGGCGGCGAGCCGATCAACGAGCTTACCCCCAACAAGCGCGACACCGCCATGGTCTTCCAGAGCTACGCGCTTTTGCCTCACTACAACATTTTTGACAACGTGGCCTATGGTTTGAAGCTGCGCAAGCTTCCCAAGGAGCAAATTGCCGAGAAGGTCCACGGCATCCTGGGTATGGTTGGCCTTGAGGGCATGGAAGACCGCATGACCAACCAGCTCTCGGGCGGTCAGCAGCAGCGTGTTGCCCTGGCCCGCGCCCTGGTGCTTGAGCCCGGCGTGCTTTTGTTCGACGAGCCGCTGTCCAACCTGGACGCCAAACTTCGCGTGGACATGCGCAACGAGATTCGCCGCATCCAGCAAGAGGCGGGCATCACGGCCATCTACGTCACGCACGACCAGTCCGAGGCCATGGCTTTGTCCGACAACATCATCATCATGAAGAAGGGCCTGGTAGACCAGGTGGGCGACCCTCACACCGTTTACTATCACCCGGTGGACGAGTTCGTGGCCGACTTTATTGGCGAGTCCAACTTCCTGCGCGGACCGCTGACCTCCAAGGACGGCGAGCAGGGTGTGGCTGCCATCGAGGGGCACCCCGTTGAGGTTGCTAACGTGGGTCACCTTAAGGAGGGCGATAACTGCGTGCTGGTCCTGCGCCCCGAGTCTGCCGTGCTGGCCGACGAGGGCGTGCTTCCCTGCAAGGTCACGCTTTCGCGTTTCATGGGCCACTACCAGAACTATCAGGTCATGGTTGGCGACACCCTGGTCAAGATCCAGGACTTCAACCCCAAGAACCACAAGATCTACGACGTGGGCGACGAGGCCTTCGTGAAGTTTGGTCACGAGGACGTGCACGTGCTGTAGGCGCTGGCTAGGTCGACGGATCCCGTCGGGCCCCGTCGGAATTTGATTGCGTGCTCAAACAGTCCTGATTCGCACGGACGTGACATTAAGTCACGTCCGGCTCATG
>CAVDXJ010000365.1:0-2454 GCA_963612765.1 Oscillospiraceae bacterium | reverse complement strand
CCCCCCCCCCGCTCGCTATTCCCGCTGAATACCAATTCGACCCGCTGTCCAGCTGTGAAAACGGCGCGAATACCAATCAGCTAACGAGATTCGCTGGTATTCGAGGGGTTTTCTGAGCATTGTGCTGCGGGGGATTGGTACTCGGGGCGTTGTCGGAGCGCCGGCCGGGCTGAATTGGTATTCGACCTGGTTTGCACGCCCGGTTCGCGCCTTAGCCTCTCCTGGTGCGGTGCGTGCGCGCCTGCTCGCGGACGATGCGCTTGAGCGCGGGAGTGAGGTCGTGCGCGCCCGGCGTCGTCGCGCCGTGGGAGAGGGACCAGCGCCTCAGCCCCACCGTCACGGCCATCAGCGCCGCGGCCGAGATGTACTTGTCGACGCCCAGCCAGGCGACGAGGGCGTAATAGACCGCGCTGCCCGCCACGGCGCACACCGCGTAGTAATTGCTGGGCTTGAAGATCTTCGGCACGTCGCCGAGGAAGACGTCGCGCAGCATTCCCCCGCCGACGCCGGTGAGCGTGCCCATGAGGACCGCCGACACGGGAAGAAGATCGTGCACGATCGCCTTGTCCGTCCCGCCGAGGGCGAAGAGCCCGACCGAGATGATGTCGACCCACTCGATGAGGTCGGGCACTTTCTCGAAGAGCCTCCCGAAGAAGAAGACCGCGAAGCCGATGGCCACCGTCGCCGGGATGGCGTAGGGGCTCTCGAGCATGTAGGTCGAGCCGACCTGCATGGCCATGTCGCGGATGAGGCCGCCGCCCAATCCGCAGAGCATGGAGAGCCCGATGAAGCCGATGGGGTCGAGCTTGCGCTCCTTTGCGACGAGGGCTCCCGAGATGCCGCCGACGGCGACCGAGGCGAGGTCGAGCCAGGCGGGGAGCGAGACGGCGACCGCCGTATTGGCCGTCGAGAAGAGCGAGAACATGGCGACTCCGGAAAGGTTGAGAGAGTATTTCTCGACAATCCTAGCAATTGATCCCAAATTCATGTGGCGCGTCGCCGGAAGTTCCGCTACAATAACCCCCGCACCACTTCAACTGGAGAGTTGTCCGAGTGGCCGAAGGAGCACGATTGGAAATCGTGTATACGTCTAAAGCGTATCCTGGGTTCAAATCCCAGACTCTCCGCCAGAATTTCCAACAGGGGCCTACGGGCCCCTGTTCACCCTTCGGAGGGGTGGCAGAGTGGTTGAATGCGGCGGTCTCGAAAACCGTTTACCCTTCGGGGTACGAGGGTTCGAATCCCTCCTCCTCCGCCATTGAATAAAAGAGCCCCGGGTATGTACCCGGGGCTTTTTTGTGGCTAAAGATGGTTTTAAGCCTGCTGGGGTATGCTCTTTGGCACGGCAAACGTTAGGAGAATCATGACGAACAAAGAAGAACTCCTCGGTTACAGGCGCGACCGTTACTTCAGCCGCGCCTTTGCCATGCTGACCCAGGAAAAGGGCTGGTGGAAGCCCGTCGTCCTCTGCGCCATCGCGTATCTTGTGCCGATTGTCGGCCCTCTTGCCGTGATGGGCTACGGCATCGAGTGGTCCCGCCGCGTGAGCTGGGGCTCGACCGAGGCCCCGTCGCGCCAGGTGAAGGTCGGCGACCTCATCGGGAGCGGATGGCGCAGGTTCGTCGTCGTGTTTGGCTGGACATTCGCGGCCCTCATAGTCGGGCAGATCCTGCCCGAGATCCCGCTCGTGGGGGATTTCCTGGGTACCGTCTGGGGCATCGCCCTTATCTTCGTCGACGTCGTCCTCCTCGCCGCGGCCCTTCGCGCGACCATCTACCAGAGCTTCAAGGCGGGCTATCGCGTGAAGACGCTCTGGGCCATGGTCTCCAAGGACCCGTGGGGGCTCATGCGCATCTGGCTCATCGAGTTCGTGATCTCGGCGATCGAGAAGGTCATCGCCCTCATCGTGCTGCTGCCGTCGCTGCTGGGGACCATCCCGTACTTCATTCGCCTCTTCGAGTACATCGACAGCTATTACTACTACATCGACGACTACGGCGCGATGAGCATCCTCTTTGACGCGTTGGGCTACCTTGTCGGGCAGATCGGCGGCGCCGTAATCGCCGTCCTTGTGCTGGCGCTCGTGGTCAAGAGCTTCTCGGATCTCCTGACTTGTTGCTGCATGGGCCTGTGGATGCGCCAGTTCGACGTCCCGTCCTGGGGCAGGGAAGAGGACCCGCTGCCCGCGGACGTCCTCGCTGCTGAGAAGACCGGCCTCCCGGAGTCCCCGGTCGCGCCGCAGGAGGACGAGAAGCCCGCTGCGCCGGCGGAGCCGGATGCCTCGGCCGTTGAAGAGGGGGCCGCTCCGGAACCCGATGAGAACGGCGGCGCCCCGGCCGAGGGTGACGCCGTTGACGTGCCGGAGTCGGATTCCGAGCCGGGCGCCTCGGTCGACGAGGACGGGCTTCCCGTCGATCCCGACGGCCAAGAAGGGCTTCTCGGCTAGGCATTGAT
>CAVDXJ010000364.1:0-2455 GCA_963612765.1 Oscillospiraceae bacterium | reverse complement strand
CCCATGCCCAAACGGCTTACCAGGTCAAGGCCCGGCGTCGACGAGACCAGCCCCGCACCCGCCGGCCCTGCGACCACGCCGGCGACCACAAAGAAGACGACCTCGGGCACCGGCCGGCCCGGAATAAGGCTCGCGACAAACGAGCAGATAACCACGGCGACCATCATCACCGCGAGCATGCAGAGGTTGGCGACCACGTATCCTCCAAGCTTCGAAGCACAAACGCTCTTCTCGTACCCAATATGCGCGGCCGTGATGCCCGCGGCCGCCAATTTGCAGGAATTGTCACTTCTGCGCCCGCCCCTTTACAGAGAAGGCCGTTTTCCTATAGCATGTGAACGTTTCATGCCGTGCGCGGCGTCAGCGCCGCATACTAAAGGAGATGTGCATGTCCGGACACTCTAAGTGGGCTACCACTAAGCACAAGAAGGCCGCTATCGACGCCAAGCGCTCTTCTCTGTTCTCTAAGCTTTCCCGCAACATCACCGTTGCTGCCAAGCTGGGCGGCGACCCCAACCCCGACAACAACGCCACCCTCGCGGCAGCTGTTGCCCGTGCGCGCATGGTCTCCATGCCCAACGCCAAGATCAAGGCCGCTATTGACAAGGCCTTTGGCGCCGGCGCCTCTGCCGCCGACTACAAAGAGGTCGACTACGAGGGCTACGGTCCCGCCGGCGTCGCTCTCTACGTCGAGTGCCTGACCGACAACCTCAACCGTACCGCCGCAGACGTCCGCTCTGCCTTCACCCACGCGGGCGGTAACCTGGGCACCTCCGGCTCCGTCGCGTTCCAGTTCGAGCGCAAGGGCTCCATCGCCGTCGACAAGGTGATCAAGTCCGAGGAGAAGAAGGTCGCCGATCGCCCCAACGCCGTCGACGAGGACGAGTTCATGATGGCCGTGGCCGAGGCTGGCGGCGAGGACTACGAGGACGCCGGCGAGGAGTGGATCGTCTGGACCGCTTTCGAGAAGCTCCAGGAGGTCCAGAAGGGTCTCGAGGCCCAGGGCATCGAGGTCAAGGGTAGCGAGCCCTCCCGCGTCCCCACCACCCCCACCGACGTCTCGGTCAACGACGCCAAGAAGGTCCAGCGCCTGGTCGACAAGCTCGAGGAGCTTGAGGACGTCCAGAACGTGTACCACACCATGAATATGACCGACGAGATCGTCGAGGCTCTGGCCGAGGACGAGTAAACTCGCCGCTTCACGCGCAACGCAAAGGGCAGCCGGTCGCCGACCGACTGCCCTTTTTCGTGCGTCGAGGGGAGTGCGCGAACAGTTTTTTGCGAAAGACGGGCGCACTCGCAGGTTCGCACGGGTTGACCAACCTTCTCGGTCGACAAAACCCCAGTTGAGACCTACGTGAGAGTTCGGTCTGCCCGCTCAATGTCGGCAGTGCGCCCGTCTTTCGTACTTTTTGATTGCGTCCCTACTCCACGGTGGCGTAAAAGCTGGTCCAGCCGTGGCCCGAGAGGATCGAGTTGATCTGGTCGCACAGCTGCGTGCGCGTGAAGTTGCCCGAGGGGATAAGCTCGATGACCTCGCGCAGGTCGTCGTTGAAGTCAAAGACCTGCGACTTTAACACCACGTCCAGGCGCGAGACCGTGGCATAGCGAGAAACGCCCGGCGCAAAGAGCATGTCCACGAGGTTTTGCAGCTCGACGTAATCTTCTGAGACAAAGTCCATGGGGGCACCTTTCGTTTCCTGCGCGTCAAACGTATCCGAGGATTGTAAAAGATGCGGGCGCAACTTCACTATACTTTTGAGCCAGCATCCAACTAAGGAGGATATCTTATGCCAAACGCGTATGAGGCAATGAACGACGCCCAGCTCGACGCCGCGATCGCCCAGCTCGAGGCCCAGGCGGCCGACCTCAAGGCCCAGGGCCTGGCCTTGGACATGGCCCGCGGTAAGCCCAGCCAAGAGCAGGTCGACCTTTCCAAGCCCATGCTCGACGAGCTCAATTCCTCTAGTGACCTTTGCGACCAGGGTGTGGCGGCCGACAACTACGGCGCGCCCGACGGCCTGCCCTCTGCCCGCGCCTTCGCGGCCGAGCTTCTGGGCGTCGACGCGGCAAACGTGCTGGTCATCGGTTCGTCCAGCCTCAACCTCATGCACGACACCGTGGCCCACGCCTATACCCACGGCATCGCGGGCAACACACCTTGGTGCAAGCTCGATAAGGTGAAGTTCCTGTGCCCGGCCCCCGGCTACGACCGCCACTTCACCGTGACCGCCCACTACGGTATCGAGAACATCCCCGTTCCCATGACGCCCGCGGGCCCCGACATGGACGTCGTGCGCGACCTCGTCGAGAACGACCCCGCCGTCAAGGGCATCTGGTGCGTCCCCATGTACGCCAACCCCACCGGCATCACCTACAGCGACGAGACCGTCCGCGCCTTCGCCGCGCTCAAGCCCGCCGCCCCCGACTTCCGCATCTTCTGGGACAACGCCTA
>CAVDXJ010000363.1:0-2458 GCA_963612765.1 Oscillospiraceae bacterium | reverse complement strand
AGCCGTCGTCCTTGGGGGTGATGAAGGAGTCGTGCTTCTCGGAGGTGATGCCGGTCAGCGGCTGGAACCAGTGCGCGTAGTGCGTGGCGCCCTTCTCCAGTGCCCACTCCTTCATGGCGTGAGCGACCTCGTTGGCGATGTCGAGGTCGAGGGCCTTGCCCTCCTTGATGACCTTGGCGAGCTCCTTGTACGTAGGCTTGGGGAGACGCTCCTGCATCACCTTATCGGTGAAGAGAAGGGAGCCGTACTCCTCGGTGACCTTGTCCTTGCCCATGTGCGCCTCTTTCTTTTGGTTGGTGGCGTTTCGGCTTACGAGATGACACTTTAGCGGCGCTTTGTTTCGCACGAATTAAGGCACGGTATCCCGCACGGTGCGCGGGCGTTGCGCCCGTGTCATGAAATGCCGTGCGCCGTGTAAAAAGCGCAGGTGGTACCTGGGGTTATCGGTTCTCGATAGAGGCGACGTTCCTGATGGTGATAGAGATGCGGCCGTCGTCGCCTGTCTCAAAATCTATATATTCGGGGCTGTTGGTGAGGCTCGAGGGGAAGGTGATCTCGATGCCGGTGTCGGTGCGGATCTTGTGGCTCTTGGTCAGGCGGTTGGCCACGCCGCGGCGCACCGGGGCCTCCTCGGGAAGCTTTGCCTCCTGCACGCGGGCCTCGTAGGCCTCCACGATGTCGGGGCGGTCCTCGAAGATCGCGCGGCCCACCTCGACGGGCTCGATGACCTCGTCGGCGTCGGCCTTGGCGGCAACCAGGGCCTTGGCGCGTCCCACCTCGACGGCGGCGGTCATGCCGTACTCGGCGGCCACGTCGCACACGATCTCGCTCACCTGGTCGATGACCTCGTGGCTGGAGGCCTGTTTGGAGCACTGTAGGAACTTGTCCGGGATGATCAGGCTGTTTTGGCCCGCGATCGCGCGTTCCTTGTCATGGAAGTCGATATCCATCGTCTGGCAGTTGACCAGCACGTAAGAATCGATCTTCTGCGAGGGGTTGGGCAGCGTGGCGTCCTGGCGCGCGATCTGGTTGTCTGCGCCGGCGACCTCGTGGACAAAGGACTGGCGGCGCGGCAGAAGGACGACCGCGAACATGCGGGCGCCCGCCTCGCCGTCGAAGGCCTGGTCAAGCTCTGCGGAGCTGGGCGTCTCGGTGGCGCCGGCGTCGGTATCGGTGAAGTCGGCGACGAGAAGGTCGGCCTGTTCGAGGTCATCGGCGCGGCGCAGCTCCTCCCAAAACCACTGGGCGATCTGCGTGGAGAAGGCCGTGAAATCGGTGCCGCCGTTGAGGTAGTGCTCGAGCTCGCCGGCGAAGCCCGACTCGGGCGAGAAGGTGCCGTGCTGGCTGTCCGCGTTGGCCGAGATCTTGCGGCAGTTGCGCTGGACGTAGGACTTGGTGGCCTTATCGGCAATGTCCAGCGGGTTCTGGGACAGGTACAACGAGCCGGACTCGAAGTCAAAGACGTGCAGGATAGCCTGGGAAACTCGAAGCATTTCTACCTTCTTGTCGTATGCGAGAAGAACGTGGGGCGCGCGGCGGCGCGGGTTCTCCATTGTAGCGAAAGGGGTGGGACGGGGCGCGAACACCGCTAGTTTTGACGGCCTTGTCAGTGAATTTTGAACCCCAAGGGAAACCGCGATTCGAAAACCCGCAGGTAGACGAAGTGTAAATTTAGGACCCCGTAGAATTGGAACCCTAAATCCACTGACAAGACCCTCTTAGCTAGCACCAGCAAGTGCCCAGGCGAGAAGGCCAGGCGGTTTGAAAGCGCAGGCGCTCGCCGGTGACGGGGTGCGTCACTTCCTCGGAGAAGGCGTGCAGGAGCAGGCCCTTCTCGCCAAGGGACGGTTTGGGGCGGGCTCCGCCGTAGAGAGGGTCGCCCACGATGGGGTGGCCGATGCTGGCCAGGTGGACGCGGATCTGGTGGCGGCGGCCGGTCACGAGCTCTACCTGCAGCAAGGTGCGTCCGGCCGCGCGGGCAAGGACCTTGACGCGGGTCTCGGCGGGCTTGCCCTGCCCCGCGGCGCCCGCGCGCATGTGACGGGAGTCGTGGCGGTCGCGGGCGATGGGGGCCTCGATGACCTTCTCGGTAAAAGCAGGCGAGCCGCCAACGACGGCCAGGTAGCGCTTGCGCATGTCGTGACCCGCGACCTGGGCATCAAGTGCGGGCTGCGTCGCCTTATCAAGCGAGAAGAGCACGAGGCCGCTCGTCTCGACGTCAAGGCGCTGCAGGGCCTGCAGGTCGCGCGTGTCTCTCCCCTGCTCCTCCAGCCAGGCGCGGGCCAGGTCGGTCAAGGTCGCGGCGCCCGTGCCGTCGCCGTGCACCAGGATGCCGGCCGGCTTGTCGACGCAAAGCAAGACGTCGTCTGCGTAGACGACGTCTTGCTGGTTAAGGCTCTTGGGTATACGGGGCTTGGCTGCCATGCGCGGACGCGTGCGGGCCGGGCCCTAGCCCAGG
>CAVDXJ010000362.1:0-2474 GCA_963612765.1 Oscillospiraceae bacterium | reverse complement strand
TCAAGAAGGTCGTCGAGCCCATGGGCCACACCGTCTACAACTACGGCATGTACGCTGCCGCCGACTCCAAGCCGCTGACCTACGTGCAGAACGGCATCCTGGCCGCCGTGCTTTTGAACTCCGGCGCCGCCGACTACGTGGTGACCGGCTGCGGCACCGGCGAGGGCGCCATGCTGGCCTGCAACTCCTTCCCCGGCGTGCTTTGCGGCCACGTCTCCGACCCTCTTGACGCCTACACCTTCGCGCAGGTCAACGACGGCAACGCCGTGTCCATGCCCTTCGCGCTCAAGAACGGCTGGGGCCAGGAGCTCAACCTCGAGTACACCTTCGAGAAGCTCTTTGGCTTTGGTTCGGGCAACGGTTATCCCGCCGAGCGCGTCGAGCCCGAGCAGCGCAACAAGAAGATCCTGGACGGCGTGCGCGCGGTGACCATGCGCCCGCTGGTCGACGTCCTGGTCGAGATCGACCAGAACCTGGTCAAGGGTGCCCTTGCTGGTGAGCACTTCCAGGAGTACTTCTTTGCCAACGCCACCGACGAGGCCATCATCGCCAAGGTCAAGGAGCTTCTGGGCCTCTAAGCCTTCCCCTTACCCCCTACATTGGCCGGGCGCCGCGGGACAGCCGCGACGCCCGGCCTTTTTGGTTGCAGACGATCCCACTCTTGCGAGCTATTTCGATATCTGCATGTTGAGGCCTTAGCGCTGCGAGGTTTTTCGATATCTGTATGCTCGAAAATATCCGACGGCTCGATTTAGCATCAACGTTCAAACTATCTCGATCAGCCAACTGGGGTTTTGCAATCGCGCTCTCGCTCAAGCGGTGAAACGAGCATACAGATATCGAAAAAGCTCGCAGCAAATCGTGTCGAACATGCAGATATCGAAAAAGCTCGAAGATTGAATGGACGCGAAGGGGCCTTAGCCCTCCTCACCCCAGACGGCGGCGCGGGCGCGCTTGCCCAAGGTCTTCATGACCACGTTGATGGCGCGTCCCAGCAAAAGCGCCGAGGCCACCGTCGTGAGTCCAAATCCGTCGATGTCGCCAAACAGCACAAGAGACCCCAGGACCGACACCGCCACGTGGCTCACGTCGAAGATAACCTTGATGCGGCCAAACGGCGTGCGCAGCGCCTGGCTAATGACCTGCACAAGGCCGTCGGGCGCGTTGGGCACGATCTCCATGTCGACCATGAGCGCCGCGCCCACCGCCGTCACGCAGATCGAGCAGCACATACACGTGACCTGCGCGGGCAGGCCCTGCGGGTCGACCGTGACCACCACGGCCAGAAGGTCGACCAGCGCCCCCATGGCCGAGGCCACCAGCATCTCAAGCAAAATACGCGCCTGGAACCGCCGCCGCAGGATAAGCGCCTGGATCACGATGTAGACCGCATAGGACGCCGTGATCATGAACCCCAACGAGGTCCCGCCCACGCGCGCCGCAAACGTCGCGAAGCAGGTAAGCGATGAAACGCCCAGGCCCGAGGCCGTCTGCAGCACCGTCCCCAGCGAGATACAAAAGAGCCCCACGGCATAGATCGCGTAGCGAAGCGCCGTGCGGGCCCAATCTGCGGTTTTATAATCTTTGGTCACGAGCAGGGGTTTCAAGACGAGAAGGTCCTTCCATGTACCGGCATCAAAATCATGCGGTTGCGGCGGCCTTTGTCGTCGTAGCCTGCGAAAGTATAGTCCCGCGCGTATTGCGACACGGTGACGCGAAACGCGCCGTTTACGCCCAGACAGCCTCCTGCGCGCGCTGTCCCACAGTGCCCATGATCACGTTGATGATGCGCCCCAAGAACAACGCCGAGACAATCGTTGTAAGTCCAAAGCCAGAGATATCGCCAAACAGCAGCAGCGACCCCAGGATGGAAACCGCGACGTGGCTCACGTCGAAGACCACCTTCACGTTGCCAAAGCTCGTGCCCAAAGCCTCGCTGGCCACCTGCACCAGGCCATCGGGCGCGTTGGGGACGACCTCCATGTCCACCATGAGCGACGCGCCAAAGGCCGTGACCACCAGCGCGCAGCACATGCAAACGACCTGCGCGACGATCCCCTGTGGACTCACCGTAATGAGGGACGCGATGAGGTCCACCAAGTACCCCATCGAGAAAGCGAAGACCATCTCGAGCAAGATCCGTGCCTGGAAGCGTCGCCGCAGGATAAGCGCCTGGCAGCCAATGTAAATCGCGTACGTGAGCGCGATCATGAACCCCAGCGTGGTGCCAGTTGCGCGCGACGCAAAGGTCGCGAAGCAGGTGAGCGACGCAACGCCCAGGCCAGACGCGGTCTGCAGCACCGTGCCCGTCGAGATGCACAAAAGGCCCACGGCGTAGATCGCGTAGCGCAGCACCGTGTGGCCCCAATCGATGGTTTGCTCTTCTTCCTTAGTCACGAGCAGGGGTTTCAAAACGAGAAGATCCTTTCATGTTTGATGCCATATAACGATGTGGCGAGAAGGGCGCGGGGGCC
>CAVDXJ010000361.1:0-2476 GCA_963612765.1 Oscillospiraceae bacterium | reverse complement strand
TGGGCCAGGCTCATGACCTTGCGGGCCTTGTCGGTGAACTTCTCAAACATGCTTGATGCATACCTTTCGTTGAGCTTTTTTGCGCCGGGCGGCGAGCGGGCGCCCGCGCGATGGCAAAAAGGCTGAATAGTCAATTTAGAGTATGTACCCCGGTGAGCGTGATGGCAAACCGGCGTCACCAGACGGCAACTCCCCCGCCCCACCGGTCAATAATGGGTGCGCGGGAGCATCCGCCTGACTTATCCCATAGTAAATTCGCTTTGGTCGAGTAGCCAAGCTAGCGCACGTCGCGTTTGCCCAGTTGAACGGGCCGCCGACTTTGACAGCCACTCGGCCAAGTCAGTTTTACCATGGGATAAGTCAGGCGGGACCATTAATGCCAGTCGAAATCGAGCACTTCGGTACGCAATCTGGCCTCCGTCTTGCGCTCAGTCGCGTTTTTGGACCGAAGGCTGCGGCCCAGCTTGGCCGCGACAATGCGCGCAATCGCATCGAGCTTTCTCTTTGAACTAACCTGTTCATGCGTTACCGGGACAACGTCGATGCCCATGAGGTCAAGGGCCGCCTCGCGAGAAAAGTCCGAAAGCTGGCTGTCAACCGCCGCGTGCCAGGTCTTGCTGTGGCACTCGAGGTCGACCCCCTCGTCCCAATACAGGTCGCAGAAGCAGCAGTTTCTTTGTGCGATAAGGGCGGCATCGGGAGTAAGGCCGATTCGCTTGTTGTGGACAAAGCCGTCAAGGCCAGCGCCTCCGCAACGGGGCGGCAGGCCCAGAAGTACGCCGACCTGCGCCTCGAACGGAGATGCGGCATCTGCCACGACATACTTTGCTGCACGGGCAAGGCGCTCGCGACCGCGTGGGGATTCGGTTTGGGCGGCAAAACGCTGAAGCGCGGTTGGGGTTGTAAGCGGGTCGCGCGACCACAAATCTGTTAGGGCGCCGTTGGAGTCAAGGCAGGGCGCCCAACCACCGATTTTTGGCAGGCGGCCCTGGTCGCAAAGACGCTGGATGATGCCAGCCATGGGCTCGGGGGTATGGAAGACCGAGAAGCAGCCGCAGAACTCGGTGGCCAAAAGCAAGGTTTGCCCAAAGTTCTTATGGGCCGCGACCTGCTGCAAAGTGAACTCGGGAGAGGTCACGCCAAAGATGTCTGTGGCCGCGCGGATTGAACCGGCGGGAAGGTCCTGGCGCCAAAGCCGGGGCCTCACAAGGTCCGACTCACGTACCTCGCCTTTATAGGTGCTAAGGACATCAAAAGGGCCGTCGCTGCAAAGCGACAAGAGTGGGGCGACGTCCAATAGCGCGCGATAGGTCTCGCCGGGGCCGCCATAGTGCTTCTTTTTGAACTTGTTCTGAGCGGCAACGTACGCCGCCGAAAGTTGCTCGAGGTCGCTGTCCGTCAAAAGGCGGGCCAGGCGCACGTCATCCTGCGGTGCCGCCATCAGGAGCTGGACCACGGGCGGAATTCGCCAGTAATGAAGCGCGGTTATGTCACAAATCGTGATGTCCATGGGCCGACGCTAACAGATGGGCTGACATATCCCATAGTAAATTCGGCCAGGACAAGTAGGCAGCTGGATGAACGTTACATTTGCCCAGTTGGGCGGGCCGTCAACTTGGGCGGCTACTCAGCGAAGTCAGTTTTACTATGGGATAAGTCAGGCGGACCCCGTTAGACCCGCTCAAAACGCCAGGCTTTTACTTTGCGGCGGCGATGAGGCCCTTTACGGTCCCGCTCCAAGTCGCCTTGCGAGGACGGTACTCAGAGAAATTGCACGGGTCGCAATACCACTTGGAGACGTACCACTCGGTGTGCATGGGCTTGCCGCAGCGCGGGCAGGGGCGATAGATGATCGCGCCCGTCTCACGGTCCCGGGTTCCGCACTCGGACATGCCGCTGATGTAAATCGTGGCCGTCTTAACGCCCTTACCGCCGACAACCTCGGCGAGGTCAGCGTCGTTAAGCTTGCCGTCGTTAGCCCGCGCCGCGTTGCTCGGGTCGACGGACGGGAGGCTGTCGTTCTCGCGGATCGTGTTCTGGGTGCTCATTGTGGCCTCCCCTTTTTCTTGTGGGACGAGCTTTAGGTGTAGTGGCCCTACTGCCGGCCCAATCGTACTGCTTCGTGCCGAGACTTTTGGGCGCCTGGCAAAGATGGGACACGGTGACTATTTAAGGGCGGCGGCACGGTGGCTACGCGACATCCCGGCTGACTTATCCCATAGTAAAAGCGGTTTGGCCGAGTAGCCGGGCTAGCGTACGGCGCGTTTGCCCAGTTGAGCGGGCCGCCGGCTTCGACAGCTACTCGGCAAAGTCAGTTTTACCATGGGATAAATCAGGCGGACCCCGTGAGGTCCGCCCAAAACGCCAGCCATTTACTTCGCAGCGGCGATGAGATCCTGCTCGGAGCCACCCCAGTCCGCTCTGCGGGGGTTGTACTCGCTAAAGTTGCAGGGATCGCAGTACCACTTGCTGGCGT
>CAVDXJ010000360.1:0-2478 GCA_963612765.1 Oscillospiraceae bacterium | reverse complement strand
CCCCATTACAGTCAGAAATGCAGGTGACCCCTCGCCCGAGCGACGGCCCGGGCCGAGGGGTTACGATTGCGCCGCGTCCCAAAGGAGCGCCGATCGGGCGCCCGTGCACGGCCGTATGCCCCTGCCCCTCGAGGGCCCGGGGGGTGTTGCCGGCACGGGCGCCGCTGCTTCCGACGACTTATAGGAAACTGCCGGGCCTTCCGCCAAGACCGCCACGGCCATGTAATGTGGGTGTCGGCAGGAGCAGCTCTCCGATCGAACGACGATTGGAAGGGTACCACCATGACCAAAGGAACCGCCACCCGCGACGCCGTCCTCGGCCTGGACGTCGGCAAGTCGTCCCACTGGGCGTGCCTGGTGACCAGGGAGGGAGAGGTCCGGGAGAACCGACGCGTCGACAACCGCGAGGAGGCCCTCGACGAGCTGTTCTCGCGCGTCGGCGCCGGCACGCTGGTCGTCGTCGACCAGAACCGCAACATCGGCTCCCTCGCGGTCAGGCGCGCCATGGCGGCCGGCCTGGAGGTCGCCTACCTGCCCGGCCTCGCCGCCCACCAGGCCGCGAAACTCTTCGCGGGCGACGCCAAGACCGACGAGCGCGACGCGATGGTGATCGCGAGGACCGCGCTGGGCATCCCCGACTCGCTGCTGCCGGTCCGCGAGCCGGACGAGAGGCTGGAGGCCGCCAGGTCGCTCGCGTCGCAGAGGGACCACATGGTCACCTGCGCGACCCGCGACAAGAACCGCCTGCGCAGCGTGCTTCTGGAGTCCTGCCCCGCCTTCGAGGCCCTCGCCGACCTCTCCGACCCGCATTGGCTGTCGATGCTCGAGAGGCTGGGCGGCCCCTGGGGCATCCTGGACGCCGGGAGGCAGGCCCTCGGGGCCGTCACCAGGGGCGCGGACAGGGCCGCAATCGGGGCGGCGTGGGACGCGGCGGCGGGCTCGACGCGGCCGTCGGGGTACAGGGTGGAGGCTGAGAACCCGCAGGTCAGAATGCTTGCGAGGAGAATCCGGGAGGCCCAGGAGGAGGCTGCTCGCCTCGACGGGGCGATCGCCTCGCTGCTCGAGGAGGACGGGACCTACGGGTGCCTGCTCACCGTGCCCGGCGTCGGCCCCAGGACCGCCTCGGAGCTCGCCGTCGCCATCAGGATCGAGGACTTCCCCGACCACGACCACCTCGCGTCCTACTGCGGCGTCGCCCCGAGGAACAGGCAGTCGGGCACGTCGATCTCGTCGGTCACGGCGTCCAGGCAGGGCAACAGGAGGCTGAAGAACCTGCTCATATTCTCATGCAACTCGCTGGTGAGGAGCAGGGGGCGCTTCGGGGAGTACTACCGCCGCTGCAGGGAGCGCGGGATGTGCCACGGCGAGGCGCTGAAGGCCGTCGCGAGGAAAAGGCTGAAGGTGATCTACGCGGTCATGCGGGACAAGGTCCCGTACGCGGCCTAGCCGACCGCGCAGGATATGCACGGAGGGGCGCCGCCGCGGGCCCGGCGCCAGCATGGCCTCGGAAGGCCTCGGCAAGGCTAAAAATCACTTGACGAAACTATAGGAACACCCCCCGGCTGTTTCGGATATGTTTCCCGAGGGTAAGGGCTTCTCAGTTCGTGCGTTCTTTAAAGCGCCCGTTAAAGCGCCCGATGTTTGTGATTCAAGGCTCGCAAAAGGCCTGGATTTCTAAGAAACCGCCGATGTTTGTACAAGCATCGGCGGTTTTTGCGAATGTTTGTACAAACATCGGCGGGCCGCGGGGCCGTGCGTGGGGCAGGGATGCGGCCCGTGCGGCTTAGGCCCAGCTGATGATGAACGTGGAGTCGTCGGTGTCGTCGTGGCCGCCTTGGCCGGCGCCCTCGCCAACAGTCACGTTGTAGCCAAGGCGTTCGACGTCGCGGACGAACTTGGCCAGGCGCGTGGAGTAGGTGTTGAGAAGGCGCGAGCGCTGCAGGGGAGAAATGACGTCCTGGTCACGGCCATAGATGATGTCTGCGATGGCGTCGGCCACGATGACGTTGGAGTTGCCCACTAAATCGTTGTAGAAGGAGTTCCCGTCGCCTGCGCAGTCGGTGGCGCCGGGGGCGAACTTGACGCGGGCCTGCGTGCGGCCAAAGCGTGCGTAGGTCTTGATGCGCATCTCGGTGCGGCCGATGGCGTTTTGGAAGGCCCAGTCCATGGCGTCGTCGGACAAGGTGTCGTTGGCGGCCATGTCGCGGTCGGGCTCGGAGGCGGCCACGAGTTGGCGGGCTTCCTCTGCGCGGATCATGTCTAACATGGCGTTGTCCTCCTTTTGTATAACGGGTGATGCGGCCCGCGGGCGGTGTTAGCATAGCTTACATGTTTTATGCCCGGTACGCCCCGCCTTAGTCGCGCGTGCCGACAACTGACGTTTAAAGGAGACGAGAAGACCCGCGTGAAGCCCGACCTGCGCACATATGTCTTGGGTGACGAGGGCGCCCGCCTGTTTGGCCCCGGCCCGCGCGAGCT
>CAVDXJ010000359.1:0-2479 GCA_963612765.1 Oscillospiraceae bacterium | reverse complement strand
GCCGCCTTAGCGGCGTTAAGGGTGTTCTCGTTGCGCAAAACCATGTATACGTCCCCGGAGTCCGGAGGTCCTCCCGTCAAAACTTGCCTTATGCCTTGAGCCGAGAATGCCATGGGATATGGCTGCTCGACTTGGCGCGGTCTTCCGCCGTTTCGTCAATGTTTGTATTCTAGTCACTTAACGCCCACTGAAGCAACCGTAAAATACCCCCTCCCCTCATATCTTCACCTTAATAGAACATATACGGGCGGCAGGCGCGTCTATGCAACGTTTGAGCAGGTCATGGGCCAAAGAAGACCTGTTTCTCGCTCTTCGCGCGGTCTTCTCGCCTAACACCACGTCCTCGCTTTTGTCTATACCCCCGTCATAAACACTCGAAGAATTGTCATAAACGACGCGCAGGGCCGGGGCCGTGCGTAAGGGCTTGGCTGCCCGCACCCCGCAGAGGGCGAGCACCACGAAGGGTTGTTGTTCATTTTCGAAGCATCACGCAACACCGCGACCTATTTACCTGGGGTTTTGCGCGGGTATTTGTCTCTTTATACCGGACAACCCAACCCGGTTGTCTATCTCGTTTGAGACGAGGAAGCAGCCCATATCATATTTTCCCGCTCTTTTGTCTTGAAGAGCTATGCCCGGCGGTTGACTCCGCCGGACAGGTTCCCTCACCCCAAAAGTCCAAGTCGAATATTCGTTGTACTTTCACGCTGAATTTGCTGCAATCTTAAGCGTCAAAGAACAACACCGAAGGGAAGCAGGCCATGACGTTTCCCCGCGCGTACAACGCGGCGGAAATAGAGCTGCCCGAGTGCCGCGGGACCGCGAAGGAGATTCTCTCCGCCCTCGACATATAGACAGAAAGGCCGGTGGCGAATCGAGCGGCTCCCGTGGTTCCAAAATGCGGCTAAGCGCTCAGGAAACCCGGATCAGAGAGGTGATTACGATGGATGTGAACGGATTCATGGCAAAACACGGGCTCACGGATGCCGAGCTTGACCGGATGACCAGCGTCTACGAAGACCCGAGCATCGAGCCCGAGCCCCACGGTAAGGTGCACAGCGGTTCGCACATCGATGCCGTTGACAAGCACCTGCCCAACAACGAGTCCCTCGCTTCCATCGAAGAGGCGGAGAACATCGTGGCCAAAGGCGGCAAGGGCTATGCCTGCGCCAGGGAGATGTTTGCCGGGATGGAGGACTAGCCCGCAGGTCCTCGTCGCGACCAAACTGGAAGCGGTACTCGAAGGACGCCAGGCCCTTCCCGCTGTCCGCGTTGAGGAAAAGGGCCGAGTCTAAGACGCCGTTGAGGACGGGACCCCGGACGTTTTCGCGAATTCGTGACAGCTGTACGGCGACATCCGTGGCCATACCTGGTAATTAGCCAATCAGCGAGACGCGCGGTGACCTAAGGCTCCCGAAGCAGATCGACGAGCAGAAGTTCGCCACGACCCCTCTCGGCCTTTTGTGCATGTGCCCGAATGGCTTTGACGAGCCTCTCGGCATCTGACCAGTACTCCCTTAAGAAGTCCGTTTCCTTAACGCGAGAAAAGCCCAAGTCGCGCGCACAAAAGGCGCTCGGCCTTAGCTGGCGGTTCTTGCGCGACGCCTTAAGCCACTGGTCATAGACCCCTTCTCCGTGTATAACCAACATCTCAATCTCGGGTCTCGTGAAAAAGCTCAGGACCTCGGTGCCGTTTTGCCGACGCTTTGGGAACTCGAACTTTGCGGCACGGCTGTCCACAATCCGAGCAACCGTCAGCCCACTGGCCGCTTCGTCCTCATAACTCATGGAAAAGTAAATGTCGGCGATGTCGGTCGCCTTGCGCTTGCGCGTGTACGGGCGATTGGTGATAACCGCGTCCTTGACCACGTGCTTTTGCGGGACGACGAGCTGATCGTTGTCGTAAAGAGACTGGACAACCACGCCCTCAGCGGTTCCCTCGCAGCTAAACAGAACGAACCTCTCGCTTAGAAGCTTGCGCGCCCGCTCATCCATTGACGTGCTCGCAGACGTACTCGCGCATCGCCTGGACGTCAGGGTACCTGGGCATCGATCCTTTGATGACGTTGTTGATCAGCGCTTCGCTCTTCTTGTTCTCGATCCTCTCGATTTTGTCGGAGTACTTGACCACACTGGTCTTGTAGCCGGAGTCGCGCACCAGGACAAAGACGTTGTCTTTTCTCCGCACGGCATCAAGAAGCTCGGGATAATGGGTCGAGAAAAGAAGCGTGGCACCCTTGGAGTTGGTCACCGGCGAGGCAAAAAGCTCGATAACGGTTGCGACAAGCGAGCGGTTTAGGCCGGTCTCGATTTCATCGACGATAAGGTAACCGCCATCCGTAAGCGCAGTCAGCGCACGGTCGACAAGCTCCGCGCCCAATACGGTGCCGTTGGAAAGAACCGAGGCGGCAACGATGTCGCTCATGACGCGCTCAACTTCGGCGTTTTTGAACTTGAGGTGGAAGACCTGGTTTTGGGC
>CAVDXJ010000358.1:0-2483 GCA_963612765.1 Oscillospiraceae bacterium | reverse complement strand
GCTGGATGTCCAGGACAGGATCAGGTCTGTCGAGGAGATTGAACTCGCTCCCCCCCTCAATGTTAGGTAGGCGTTTGGATTAGGAGCAAGACAAATGACTGATATCAAGAGCGCGTACGACAAGATCGGTGCAGACTACGCGGACGCCAAGCGCCGCCTGGTGAGCGACGATTTGGTGGCTCGCTTTGCCGTGAAGTTTTTGGATGACCAGAGCTTTTCTCAGCTTGAGGCGGGCATGGCCGCGCGCGACGTCAAGGCCGCCTTCATGGCTGCCCATACTTTGAAGGGCGTCTGCTCTAACCTGGGACTCACTAACCTGTACGAGCCTTCCACGGCCTTGACCGAGGTCCTGCGCGCCGGGAGCTTCGACGGGGCCGAGCCGCTGTTTGAGCAGACGGCCGCCGAGTACAAGAAGACGGTGGCCGCGCTCTCTGAGTAGTGTGGCGAGAAGTTCGACGAGAAAGGGAGGCCCGGCGGTTGCGCCGGGCCTCCCTTTTGTTGTCGCGCGGCTTTGCGAATCGCAAAAAGTACGATAGTTGGGACCAATCCGGCGACTTATCGAGTAGCCAGGGGTTTCGAGCTTTCGCGACCTGCGGTTTTGTCGTCCAAAACGGCAGGCTACTTGGCGAACGCGAATACTGGTCCCAACTATCGTTACTTTTGCTTTGGTGGGCAGCTACTCCTGGACCTTCAAGGCCTCGGCCAGCGAGATGCGCTTGATGGCGCGCATGTGGGCCAGGGCCACCGTGGCGTAAGTTGCCAGGCCGCAGATAAGGGCCTCTACCAGGCATTCGTTTGGCACGTAAATCTCGATGTTGCCGCTGTATCTGGTAAGCATCGCCTTGAAGATGGCGCCCAAGCTAACGATGATCAACGGCATGCAGGCAACCAGCGAGACCACCACGCATATGGTCATTGAGCGGATGTAGAGGGCCGAGATCTCGCCATCGCGGTAGCCAAAGACCTTCATGTAGCTAATGGAGCGAGAAGACCGGTCAAGGATCGCCTTGGTCAACAGATACATAAAGATGAGGTAGATGAAGACGGCCATGCCAACCATCATGCCCACGAGGCTGTCCATCATGCTCACAAACTGGTCGCCGATGGCCTGCATGTCGCTGGGGGTCGTCTCTTTGGCAAGGTAGTCGACGTTGATGTCCAAGGCCTCGTTCGAGGCGTAGCCGTTGAAGTAGGCGCCGTCGTTGTCAAACATCTGGTTGAAGTCGTCCAAGGTCAGGTAGATGTTGACGTTTGACTTGCTGCCCCAGGTGGCGTCTGCGCCCTCGTATGTCACGGTGTAGGTCTTGTCGTTGTACTTGTCGTAGAGGTCGATGTCGGCACCTGCGGCAAAGTCGTACTTGGCCGCAAGGCCCGCGCCCAACACGGCGCGGCCGTCGGCCACCCCCAGGTCTTTCCAGTAGCGAGAGCTAGGGTCAACGCCGTAGACAGTAAGGGTCTCGCTGTTGTCGCCGCGGCTGTATTCCAGGGTATAGACGGCGAACTTCTCGGCCTGCGCGATCTTCTCAGTGCTATTGCCTGAGGCGTCGAGCTCGACCGGCGCCTTTAAGGTGTAAAGGTGGTTTGCCGGCAGGGTGTAGCGCAGGCCCTCGGCGTAGTGCTGCATGGTGGGCAGGATGCCCAGGCCAAACAGGAGCAGCAGCGACGCGAAGCCGATGCCCGCGAACAGGGTCGCGAAGTTACCCAGGTTGCGCAGGAAGACGCGCAGGCGAAAACGGGCGACAAAGCCTAGGCGCTCGGGCAGGGCCATCCCGCGCTTGGTGCCCTTCTTGCCGCTGGCCTCGTGGCGAAGGAACTGCAGCGGGCTCTTGCCGATTTTGCGAAGCAGGCCCAGCAGGGTGGTGACCACCAGGACGGCAAAGGGGATGACGGCCGTCTGGACAAAGATCGCCCAGTTCCACGTGACATAGAACGGCGGCAGGCTGTAGCTGCCGTAGTAGAGGTCGCGCATGGGCGCGGTGAAGAATGTCAGGCCGCAGGCCGTGCCGCCCGCCGCGGCGATGAAGCCGATCAGGCAGGGGAGCGCCAGGTAGTGCAGCACCAGCTCACGGCGACGGTAGCCGCTGGCCAGCAGGGTACCTATGATCGCGCTTTCTTCCTCGATGGTGCCGCTGATCAGCACCACAAAGATGAAGGCCATGATGACCACGATGATGTCGAGAAGAACCTCCCACATCCCCGAGTCGCCGTCCACGTCGTTGGCCGCGTACGAGATGCCCTGGTTGCTCTCGTAGTCAAGCAGCTCGGTGACCTGGGCGCCCTTCTCGGATAAAGCCTTGGCGATGTCCTTGTCTGCCTGTGTGCGCTGAGCGGTGGTGAGGTCGCGGTCGGCAAAGGTAAAGGAGTAACTGTAGCTCACGGCTCCGCCCGCGGCCTGCAAGGCGTCGAAACCATCCTGGGTCATCTCGGCCGTGCCAAAGGTCAGGGTGTTCACCGTGAAGTCGGAGTTGTTGGGGAAAAGCGCC
>CAVDXJ010000357.1:0-2485 GCA_963612765.1 Oscillospiraceae bacterium | reverse complement strand
TGGTCCCAATAGAGCGCAATCTAGTCAATGTGACTTGCAACCCAGATATTTTCAATTACGCTCCCGCCCTTGAATGCGAACGCTTTTCTTTGGGAGATGGTCGCTCCGTTATCAGGGTTTGGGTGCCAATGGGTCCTTCCCTCTATTCGTACAAGGGGACGGTGTATGACCGACGCGCCGACGCGGACGTGCGCGTCACGGGGGAGGCAGACAAGGCGGCGCTGTTGCTGCGAAAGAGTTCCTATTACACCGAGGCCAACGTTTACCCCTGGGTGACCGGGGACGATTTGGAGCTGAATCTTCTCGACGAGGCTCGTGGGCTGATCTCGCGGAGCCATCCCGACCATCCTTGGTTGTCGCTCGACGAGGGCGAATTTCTCCGCGCGGCCAGACTTGTGACGCGTGACCCGGCAACCGGGGCTCACGGCTTTAATCTCGCCGCCATCCTGTTGCTTGGCCGCGAGGAGACGATCCTCGATGCCCTGCCTGCGTATAGAACCGAGGCGCTCCTCCGCCGCAACGACGAAGATCGTTACGACGACAGGCTTTCGTGTACGAAGAACCTTATGCGCGCCTATGGAGAGCTCGTCGACTTCTGTGAGCGGTGGACACCCGACGCGTTTGTCCTTGATGGCTCTCAACGGGTGAGCGCGAGGGGCGTTATTGTGCGTGAGCTGGTGGCGAACTGTCTCATACACCGCGAGTACATGAGTCCCCGCATGGCAAGCATCGTCATCGATAGCGAGGGCATACGCACCGAGAACGCCAGCCGTTCTCTCTGGAGCGGCCCGATCGACCCTCAGCACTTGAGCCCGACTCCGAAGAACCCCATCATAGCGCGGTTCTTTACCCAGATCGGCAGGTCCGAGGAGCTTGGGAGCGGCACGAGGAAGCTCTGGAAGTATTCGCGAGTTTATACGGGGAGGCTGCCCTCGCTTGAAGAGGGCGACGTTTTCAAGGCGTTTGTGCCGTTGCCGGATGTTGCGGCTAGGCCCGCGTCACCAGTCGCCAAAGACCCTGAATCCGAGGTGCGCGAGATAGTGGCGCGTCTTTCTCCAGGTGGCGAGAGCTTTTCGGCTTCTGATGTTGTCAGTGAAGTTAAGTCTGTGGGAGAACGGACGGTGCGCCGCTACCTTGCCGCCATGGTCGAGAGCGGGGAGCTAAAAGTGGAGGGGCAAGGTCGCGCCACGAGATACGGGAGGGTCTCCTAGACCTTAATGCGTTCGATTTGATAGGCGACTGTGTGGACGAGAGGGAAACTCAACATCTTGGCCGACAAAATCGAGTTTGGCGAGTAGCCAGAAATTGGGCAACTCTCTGACCAGCGGTTTTGCAAGCGCAACGAGCCCGGCTACTGTGCCGGGCCCGTTTTGACGCTTACGAATCTCGAACGCCCCGGCCGAGTGGTACCATTCGGGGCTGACGGCCGCCTAGACGGCCGATCTAAAGGACGCGGGCGCTCTTCCGACCTCCGATTTCGTGTCCAAACAAGTCAGCCACTTTAGAACCTATCCCCAAAGCGCGGGCCGCGGGAAAACGGCCGGCGGTGAACATCGTGTCCCGATAAGGGAATCGCGCGCCGCGACAAGCCGCCAAACTCTATGCTTTTGCCATCAGCCCGGGAGCGACATCGATGTCCCGAGCGCGGCCCGCGAAGGAGGACGATCAACATGACCGACGAGAAAAGCCCCTGCAAGACAACGAGATGAGCGAGATTGCCGGCGGCACACCTAAAATCCAGATGCAGACGAAGTTCGAGCCTTATACCGACACCACGACCCCCGTTAGGTGCCCCAGGTGCAGGAGCTCCCGCAAGATGTGGTATCACCAGGGCATGCCCGGCGTCCTGGAATCTCATCTATTTTGGTGCCGCAACTGCAACTACAAGTTTGATTTCGGCTTGTAGCGCGACCAACCAGCGTCTCTATTCCTTGCGACCGCGCTCCCGGTCGCATTTTTTACGAAAGTCGGGACCAGTTTTGTGGTTTAGCAAGAAGACGAGGCTCCTTGAGTACAAATGCCCAGGTCGACGCTTGGCGAACCCGACTTCACAAAACTCTTCACGGAATTCTTCTCCGCGCCGCCCGCAGCCAAGCGGGCGGCGCCCGTGCGCTCATTCCTCGCCACAAGGCCTCACCACCGTACAGAGGACATCGACCGCCCGCACCCACCGGCCAGACCCGTCGCGCCCCAGATCGATCGGCGCGTCGGTGTCGACCGAGGCGATGCGCACGCCCTCGCCGACCAGCACCTTCGCCCAGTCGTACGAGTACAGGTCCCGGATAACGCCCAGCGCCGTGCTCTCGGCGTCCATCTCGTTGTCCATGCACACGTACACGCGAACGCGCTCGACGCCGCGCTCGATCCCGTCGTCGAACCGCGCCTGCCGCGACCACTCGTGCTGCCGGCAGACGATCGGCTCCGGGCAATCCCGGACGCTGGGGACGAAGATGAAGGCGTTCCGGTACCCGAGCCCCTGCAGCGC
>CAVDXJ010000356.1:0-2496 GCA_963612765.1 Oscillospiraceae bacterium | reverse complement strand
CTGCAGGCGGCGAGAAAGGCGCGGGGACCGGCGCGGATACCGTGACCTGCGGCTCGTTTGAGCCCCAACCCGTCCTTGAGGGCGATGCCGCCCTGGCCGAGCTGGCCGGGGCCATTGGCCGCGACGAGTGGGTTGGCTGCGTGGCCGCCGACGACCGAGCCGACGGGGCCCTCTTTGGCCTCACGCACATCCTGTGGGCCTCGACCTCGGCGACCCTTTGCCGGTTCGAGGGCGCGGCGGCAGACGCTGCCCTCACCACCCTCTTTACCGAGGGCAAGGTGGCCTCCCAAGACGTCAAGGCCCTTCTCCACACCTTGAGCCCGGCCGACTCCAGCCAGCCCGAGTCCTTCTCGTGCGCAGACGTCGACCCCGCGCGCATCTTTGACACCGGGGTTGCGGCCTACCTGCTGGAAAGTGACCGCGGCGACTTTGCTGCCGCCCAGATTGCCCCCATCTACCTGGGCTTCGTTGCCCCAGAGGCAACCGATGCCCTGCCCAGCTCAGCCATCGCGGCCACCATCAGCCGCCAGCTCGTGGAGCCTTTGGCCGCCAAGCTCGAATCCGACGGCTCGGCCAAGCTCTTCTCGTACATCGAGATGCCCTTGCTGCCCGTCCTGGCCGCCATGGAGCGCGAGGGCCTGGGCGTCGACACCGCGGTTCTCGCCACCCAATCGGCCGAGCTGGGACAAGAGATCGACGCCATGGTCGAGAAGATCCACGACGCGGCCGGCGAGAAGTTCAACCTGGACTCGCCCCAGCAGCTCTCCCACATTCTCTTTGAGGTGCTGGAGCTGCCCACCCAGGGCCTCAAGCGCACCAAGCGCGGCTTCTACTCCACCAACGCAAAGGTCCTGGCCGACCTGGCCGAGAAGTACCCGCTGGTGGCCGAGGTCCTGGAGTACCGCGAGCGCGCCAAGATCCGCTCGACCTACCTGGACGCCCTTCCCGCCCTGGTCAAGAACGACGGCCGTATCCACACGACCTTGAACCAGACCGTGGCGGCAACCGGGCGCCTTTCCAGCTCGGACCCCAACCTGCAGAACATCCCCACCCGCTCGCAGCTGGGCCACCGAGTGCGCCAGGCCTTTACCGTGCCCGAGGGCAGCGTGTTTCTCGCCTGCGACTACTCCCAGATCGAGCTGCGCCTCTTGGCCCATCTCTCCGAAGACGAGCACCTGGTGGCGGCCTTCAACTCGGGCGCCGATTTCCACGCCGCCACGGCCGCGCGCGTCTTTGGCGTTGGCATCGACGAGGTCACCCCGCAGCTGCGCAGCCGCGCCAAGGCGGTCAACTTCGGCATCGTCTACGGCCAGCAGGCCTTTGGCCTGGCAAGCTCGCTCAAGATCAGCCGCGGCGAGGCGCAGGCCATGATCGACCGCTACTTCGACGCCTACCCCGGCGTGCGCGCCTACCTGGACGAGTCGGTGCGCCTGGCCCACGAGCGCGGCTGGGCCGTCACCATGTACGGCCGCAAGCGCCACATCCGCGAGTTCGCGCAAAAGAACAAGCAGCTCATCGCCTTTGGCGAGCGCACGGCCATGAACCACCCCATGCAGGGGTCGGCCGCCGACATCATAAAGATCGCGATGGTCGAGGTCGAGCGCCGCCTGCGCGAGGAAGGGCTGCGCTCCAAGCTTGTCCTGCAGATCCACGACGAGTTGGACCTTGAGGTCCCGGCAGATGAGATTGAGGCGGCCAGCCAGCTCGTGCGCGAGACCATGGAAGGCGTGGCCACCCTCAAGGTGCCCCTCATCGCCGAGGTAAGCTACGGCTCCAACTGGGCGGAGGCCAAGTAATGGCAGGTTGGAACGACTTTTCGCAGGCCAACGCCGAGAAGATCCGCGAGGCGGCGCCTGCGTCGGCATCGACGGCCCCTCGCGTCGCGCCCGGCGCGCCCACGATGCACGTCGAGGCCTGGTCCGACGGTTCTTCTCGCGGCAACCCCGGCCCCGGCGGATACGGAGCCGTCGTGCGCTACACCGATCCCAACGGCGGCGTGCACGAGCGCGAGTTCTCGCAGGGTTATGCCAAGACCACCAACAACCGCATGGAGCTTCTGGGCGCCATCGTAGCGCTCGAGGCACTGCGTCGCCCCTGCCGCGTGGACTTCCACACCGACTCGCAATACGTCTGCAACGCCTTTAAGCAGCACTGGATCGAGGGCTGGCTGCGGCGCGGCTGGCAGACGGCCGGCAAGAAACCGGTGAAGAACGTCGACTTGTGGAAGCGCCTGATCGCCGCGGCAGAGCCCCACGACGTCACCTGGCACTGGGTCAAGGGCCACGCGGGCCACGCCGAGAACGAGCGCTGCGACCATCTGGCCACTGCGGCGGCCGACGGCGGCGACCTTCTCCCCGACACAGGGTTCGCGGGTTAGCGGCCTCACGCCCCTCTCGCCCCTATTGCATCAATGATCGAACCAAGAACAGCAAGGAGCCACATGCTCGACTACACGCAAGACCCCGGCCTGGGCAGCATCAGGCTGCTGGCCGTTGA
>CAVDXJ010000355.1:0-2501 GCA_963612765.1 Oscillospiraceae bacterium | reverse complement strand
GGAGGGGGTGGGCACGACATCGCCCGCGTGCTTGGTCCAGGCCTCCTCGCTCTTAGTGGTGGTCTCGACGCCAACGCGCTTGCCCTCGAGCTGCGAGAGGGTCGTGATACCGCTGTCGGCCCTAACCACGGCCGCCTGGTAACTCTTCATGTAGGGGCCGGCCCACAGGTATTTGTCCTCGCGGCCGGTCATGCTGTAGCACGACCACACGCAGTCGATCTCGCCGGACTCCAGAAGCTCGTCTTTCATCTCCCAAGAGATGCCCACGAACTCCGCCGTGTAGCCCAAACGGGCACAGGCCTCGCGGGCAAGCTCGACGTCAACGCCGGTGACCTGCCCAAGGTCGTCGTAGTAAGAGTAGGGCTCGTAAAGGTCGATGCCGATCTTGAGCACGGGTTTGTTCGATGACTCGGCCGAGCTTTTGCCCGGGTAGAGAAGCGAGCAGCCCACGACAAGCCCCGCGATAAGGAGGGTGAGGGCGGCGGCTGCCACGTGCGTGAATCTTACGCGGTACTTTTGCGGCTGGTCGCCGCGGTTATTGCCGTGCTTCGAGTAGTCGTTCATCAACCCACGTTTCTCGAGTGCCGTCTGCACATGATAGGGGCGAGAAAACCGTGGCGGTCCATAACAATACAGAGCGGGCAGGTCGAATGGCCTGCCCGACGTAAACGTCTTCTGGCATGAAGACGGCAACCGGCTGTCATAGCCCACCGGGGCCTTAGACCCTTGGCTTTGCGTCGCCGCCTTTCGACGGTTTTGCCCCATTTATCTTTTGTATCGTCCCAGATAGAGGTGCTTATGTCAACAGCCCTTTAAGGTATGCGCGGCACCACCGCAACAAAAACCGGGCGGGGGAAAGTTGTTTCCCTCCGCCCGGTTTGGCGATGCTTGTTAAAGCGACGCCGCCTTGAGGTCTTCCTCGGTGCCGAACCATATGACGTGGGTCGGTTTGTCGTAACGCTTGTTGCAGGGGTCGCAGTAGTAGCCAAACCAACCGGAGTGCGTCGGCTTGCCGCATTTTAGGCAAGGGTGGTAGTAAATCTCGTCGTCCTCGACAATTCCTACCCGCTCGCCCTTAGAGTTGCTGATGTACCTGCGCAGGGCACCGATGCCACCTCCCGCGCCGCCGACCCCCTCAAGATCAAGGTCGGTGAGTTCCTGTTTACCGCTTGTCATGATCGTCTCCTTTGTCTTTATGGCTTTACGTAATAGTCATGCAAGGTGTCTGAAGGGTTAGAGAGAGGCGGCCCTTAGCTCGTTTGCCGTGCCGTGCCATTCGTAGTAGTTCACGTCAAAGAGGCGCCTGTCGCAGGGGTCGCAGTACCAACCCCAGTCGCCGCTGTGCATTGGCCTGCCGCATTTATCGCAGGGGACGTAGTGAATGCCCTGTTTCTTGTTGTGGTAGTAGCCGACAAGCTGGTTCTTCCTGTTGAGAATATCGGATTCACGGATGCCGGAAATGATGTGTTCCCCGCCGCTTGCTTGGTCAAGCTGCTGCTCGTTGAGCTCGAACTTCTCTTCTGCCATGGTCGACTCCTTTCAGGCATGTTCGTTGCGTTTCATGCTAACACGATGAGGCATGAGGTGCCCCATTAAAGGCCTGGTCAACACGTTGTCGATTTAGCGAGGGGCCCAAATAGCGGGGGTCCTGGGCAACAAAAAAGGGCGCCGCGCGAACGCGACACCCTTGGGCACTCTATGAGAGTTAAGTGCTACTCGACCTCAATGGCCGAGACGGGGCAGTTGTCGGCGGCCTCCTGAGCGGCGTCCTCGGCCTCCTCGGGAACCTCCTCGACGGTGGCCTCGGCGACGCCGTCGTCGTTGATGGCAAAGACGTCGGGGCAGGTGCCCTCGCACATACCGCAGCCGATGCAATCCTCGTTAACAGTTGCCTTCATGGGATATCCTCTCTCTTGCCTGGGTCCCTTACCCAAGTTTCATACTGTTTGTACCTTGTTTCGTCCGGCCGCGCAACAAGTTTCGATGAATAGCCCAAAAAGAATCTGTCGGCGTGACCTGGTGTTTATTCCTAGTAGTTAACCGATATTAACTTAAGGACTTTATACAGCGAGAAGGACCTTTAAGAATCTAGGGTTATCGGAAAACCGCGCGGCTCCATCTTTACGTTTCGAGGCTTGTCGGAACTTCTCGATGTTCAATCTGCACGTTTAAGGCCTTGTCGGAATGAAAATTGTTCCGACAAGCCTCAAATCATACAGCGAGAAGACCTTTGAGTTCCGACAAGCCTCGAAACGTACAGCGAGAAGCCCTTTGAGTTCCGACAAGCCTTCAAATGTAAAGGGGCGGGGAGACGCGCTAATCCACAATGGTGGCGGTGACGACGTTGGTTCCGTACTCGTAGACGTAGTCGATCTCTTTTGCGACGTGGTTCGCCAGGCGGCGCGAGAGGTCGTCCATTGAGGTGAGGGGGTTCACGGACTCGCCTTCCCAGTTCGCGCGGATCACGCAGGACCCGTTTTTCTCCGAGTGCTCAAGCGAGA
>CAVDXJ010000354.1:0-2502 GCA_963612765.1 Oscillospiraceae bacterium | reverse complement strand
TACCGGCTCTACGCGGGCCCGTTCACGGTCGGCAAGGCCGATGGCCGCGACCAGGTGGTCTATGCCTACGCGATGGTGGGGCAGCGCAAGACCGCCGTCAATTCCTTCGAGTACATCTTTGCTTCTCGCCACAACGTGACCGTTTTGAACGGCGTGGCAAAGGACGGCGAGGGCAACGTCGTCACAAGCGCCCTCGAGAACCAGGACGTCTTCATCTACGCCAACGACGCCGTCGAGGGCGAGAGCTTCCTGGAGTGGACCCTCTTTGAGGGCACGCCCGATATCGAGGACGCGGCTGCGGCGCAAACGAGCTTTTACATGGGCGACTCCGACGTGGTGGTTATGGCCAAGTACTCGGTGGCCAGGTACACGGTGGGCTTCGACACCCAGGGCGGTAGCGAGGTCGCGCAGCAGTCCATTTACCACGGCGGCGTTGCGAGCCGGCCCGCAAACGACCCGGTGCGTGAGGGCCACGAGTTCAAGGGTTGGTACGCCGACGCCGCCTGTACGCAGGTGTTCGACTTCTCGAAGGCGATCAAGGCGGACGCCGTGGTTTACGCCAAGTGGGCGGGCCTGGTCACGGTCTCGTTCGACGCGGCGGGCGGCACGGCCGTCGACAACGTCGTGATCGAGGAGGGCGCGTCCCTGGGCAGCCTTCCCGCCACGAGCCGCTTTGGCTATGTCTTTGCCGGCTGGTACAACGGCGAGACGCGCGTGACGGCCTCTGCCAAGTTCGGCGCGCCCGTCACCTTGACGGCGCACTGGCAGCCGCTGTCCGCGAACGTCTACTTCATGGACGGATACCAGACCTTGGGCCAGGTCCTCGTCGATTACGGCCAGGCCGTCACAAAGCCGGCCGACCCCAGCAAGGCAGGCTATGTCTTTGCCGGCTGGTACGTCGACCGCGCGTGCACCCAGGCCTACGATTTCGCGCAGCCTGTCGTGGGGCCGCTGAGTCTCTATGCCAAGTGGAACGTGAACACCTATACGGTGAGCTTCGATGCGGGGGAGGGCGTCAAGGTCGATCCCCAGACCGTCGAGCACGGCAACACGGCCTCCCGTCCCGCCGACCCCAAGCGCGACGGCTATGTCTTCAAGGGCTGGTACGCGGATAAGGGCTGCTCGGCCGAGTACGACTTCTCTGCCGCGGTCAGTGCCGATACCGTCGTCTACGCCAAGTGGGTCAAGCTCGTGACCGTCACCTTCGACGCGGCCGGCGGCAGCGCTGTCGACGCCGTTACCGTCGAGCAGGGCTCTTCGCTGGGCAACCTGCCCGTCTCTTCTCGTGCCGACTACATCTTCTGCGGCTGGTATACCAAGACGGGCGCCAGGGCAACCGGCACGACCGCGTTCGATGCGGACGCCCAGCTCACGGCCAAGTGGGACCAGAACGTCTACTTCGTGCAGTACCTCGACGAAGACGGCGAGACGACCCTCGATATCGACTGTGCCGCCGAAGGCGGCCAACTTACCCGTCCCGCCGATCCGGTGCGCGAGGGCTATGCGTTCTTGGGCTGGCACACCGACGCGTCCTTCTCGGCCTTGTACGACTTCGACACCGCGGTGCACGCTGACCTTGACCTGTACGCCAAGTGGAATCGCGTTCGCTACACGGTCACCTTCGACACGCTGGGCGGCTCGGCCATCGAGTCTCGCCAGATCGCCCACGGCGACACCGTGGTTGCCCCGCTCGACCCCGAGCGCGACGGATTTGAGTTCCAGGGCTGGTTCACCGACGAGGCCTGTACCCAGCCCTACGACTTCAACACCGCCGTCAAGGCCCCCGTCACGCTCTATGCCGGCTGGGCCAAGCTGATCACCGTCACTTTTGACGCCAACGGCGGCACCGATGCCGGCGCCCTGCGCATCGCCGCCGGTACCTGCATCGAAGGCTTCCCCTACACCTCGCGCACCGGTTACTACCTTGAGGGCTGGTACCTCGATGGCGAGCAGGTGCCCATGGGCTACGCCTTCGACCGCGACGTCACCCTGGTGGCTCACTGGTCGCCCGAGCCCATGGTCGTGGGCTTCATGGACGGCGAGGACTGCTACGACGTGACGGTCGTCGACTATGACGGCAAGGTCACCCAGCCCGAGGCCCCGGTGAAGACCGGCTACACCTTCCTGGGCTGGTATCGCGACAAGAGCCTTACCGTTAAGTACGATTTCGACACCCCTGTGACCAGCGACTTTGACCTCTACGCCAAGTGGGAGAAGAACGTCTACACGGTGACCTTCGAGGCCGGCGAGGGCATCGCCGTCGACACGCAGAAGGTCGAGCACGGCGAGTTGGCCACCCAACCCGCCGACCCCACCCGCGAGGGCTATACCTTCAAGGGCTGGTACGCCGACGAGGAGGGTACGCTGGAGTTCGACTTCTCCTCTGCGATCACGGGCGACACCGTTGTCTACGCCAAATGGGAGAAGGTCAAGGTCGACCCCGTCGACCCTGTTGACCCTGTCGATCCGGTTGATCCCGTGACCCCCGACGAGCCCTCGGAG
>CAVDXJ010000353.1:0-2505 GCA_963612765.1 Oscillospiraceae bacterium | reverse complement strand
ACCACTACGACAAGCTCGATTACATGGACGCGCTGGCCGAGAAGATTCGTGCGGACTTGGGAATGCCCAGGTCAAAGCCGTCATTGGAGTTGGGGCAAAAACGTCGGCGCGCCCGTTACAAGCTGTGGAAAGACCTGGAGGCAATCGACACGACTTTTTGGGCTTCTCGGCAGAAGCTGCGCTGACGTACGCGCGGAGGCTTGCTAGCGAGAAGGGGCTTGTCAGTATTTTTTGAGTCTCATATTGCCACCGTGCGGATAACTAACCTGCAAAACAGCAGGTAGATGGCTTGTTAATGGAAGGACGGCCTTGGCAGGGGCGTAAAATCCACTGACAAGGCCGTCAAAACTAGCAAGCCTGGTGCGCTTGAATCGCCCTACTCGGCGAGAAGGGCGGCTGCGACGGCACCGGCGCCCAGGACGGCAACCGCACCCAGTTCAACGGTGGTGTCGCCAGTCGCAGGCACGCTGCCGGTGCCCTTCTTGGCCTGTTGCTGCGCCGGGGTCTCGGTTTCGGTCCCGGTTTCGCTGGGTTCCACGGTCTCGCCGGGATTCACGGGGTCCACGGGGTCAACCGGGTCCACGGCGTCCTCGTGATCCGTGATCGTGATGCGCCCGGCGCCGTTGGCGTTAGCGTAGTCCTCGCCGATGACGCCCTTGAGGTTGACCTGCACGTACTCGATCAGCGCGTCGGTCTCGAGGCCCAAAAGCTCCGCGTCGCCGGCGTTGCCGGGGATCGGCATGGCGTCGCCGCCGCCCGCCAGCAGGTAATCGATCGAGACGACGCTGTACGTGGCCTCGGGGTCGATGGGCTTGCCGTCGATGGAGGCGTTCTTGACGCGCCTCTCGCCGTCGTACTTCTCGACGACGGAGCCGTCCTCGGACAAGACGACCGGGCTCGGGATGTCGGTGCGCACCGTATACGACACGCCTTCGGAGACCTGCAAAAAGCCGCCGGAGGTCTCGGGCTGCTTCCTGCAGCCAACTTCAAGCATGTCAAGGATGTGCTGGCCCGTGACCTCGAGGCACACCAACTGGTTGTTGAACGCCAGGACCGAGATGCAGTCGCCGTAGGTCACGTCGCCCGCGGCGATGTTCGCGCGGATGCAGCCGCCGCTGTCGAGCGCCAGGTCGCACTTGCGCCCAAGGTTGGACGCGCGGTAGAAGTACGCGTCGGTCACCAGGTCGCCCATGTTGGTCTCTTGCTTGCGGACGGTCCAGCTAAAGGGGTTCTCGTCATAAGTGTGCAGGTCAACGGTGCTCTTACCAATGACGCGCTTGGTCTGGCTCTCCAGCTCCTTCTCAAGATCGGCCACCAGGGCGGCGATTTCGGGATCGGAGCCGTCCCAGCTGGTAATGAGCTCGCAGGCCACGCCGGTGGCCGTCAGCGCCACCGTCGCCGTGCCGGTCGCCGGGTCAATCGTCGAACTGCTAAAGGCTAAGAACTTGGTGCCCGCCTGCACGATCGCGACGTCCTGGCCGTCGGCGTTCTTGGCCGTCTGCACGTACTCCTCGTGCGAGTGGCCGTCGAGTACCAGGTCAATGCCGCGGGTGTTGGCAACAACGGTGTCGCTTCTCCATTGGGTCGCGGCGCTTCTTTGCCCCAAGTGGGCGAGAAGGACGACGTAATCGGCCTCGCCGGCGTCGCGCGCGTTGTCAACGGCGCTCTGCACGGCCTCGTAGAGCTTCGCGCCGGACTGGTCGCCACAGAAGCTGTAGACCGTGTTGCCGTCCTTGTCCTTGAAACTCGCGGGCGTCGAGGAAACGAGGGTCGACGGCGTGCAGACCCCGACGTAGGCCACGCGCACGGTCTTGCCTGCGACTTGGTACTCGATCAAGCGGTAAGCGTCAAAGATACGGTTGCCGTTGACGTCCAGGAAGTTGCAGCATGTGTACGCAAGTCGCTCGTGCGCTTGCTTCTCGGTCTCACGAACACGGAAGAAGATCTCCATGCCGTAGTCGAACTCGTGGTTTCCGCAGGTCATGACGTCGTACTTGCAGGCGCCGATGACGCGGGCCGGTAGCTGGCCTTGGCTCAAGGAGCCCGAGATGTCGCCCTGGATGTTGTCGCCCGAGTCGACCAGGCTCACGCGCGCGTCGCCGTGCTTGGCGCGCTGGTCGGACACGTAGTCGGCCAGCTTGGCGTAACCCAGCTCGGTCGTCTTATTGCTAAAGGCGCAGTGGACGTCGTTGGTGTGGACGATCACGATCTTGGAGTCGTCGACCGAGCCCGTCTCGCCGTTGCCGCCGTCGTCAGGGGGCGTGATGGCGTCGTCGTCCTGCGCGAACGCGGCCGCCGGGCCGGATGCGAGAGAGAACGTGAGACTTGCGAGAACGGTTCCTGCGCTGGCGAGAAACCCGCGGCGACTGAGATTTGCCTTGTCCATGGACGGCCTTTCAAGAGGGGGTACGGTAAAAGTCCCTCTATAATACTCTGCTCGCAGTTGGCCTGCCGTAAGCGGTAGTAAAACTCCGGCAAACGGCAGATTGGCGCTCAAATTGAAAA
>CAVDXJ010000352.1:0-2517 GCA_963612765.1 Oscillospiraceae bacterium | reverse complement strand
ACCTGGATGACCTCGGCCTCGATGCCCAAAGTCTCGCAGCGCTTCAACGCGCCGCGCTCGTAGGACAGGTCGTCGGGCCTCTCGCCCACTCGAAGAATGGCCAGCTTAGGGCAGGTGCCCCTGGCCTTAAGGTCGGCGATCTGGGGAAGCAGGCGCTCGTTGATGGCCTTGGCCACGGGCAGACCCAGCATAAGCTCGGACATCTAGGAATCCTTCCTAATACGGCTAACAACCTTGGCAGAAAGGGCCTCGCAGCCAGGCGCGACCTTGGCGAGAAGGGCGTCCACCTCGGCCTCCACGGCGCCCGCCTGGTCCTTGTCGGTCATGGACGCGGCGTTTACCAGCACGTTCATGGCAGCGGCAGACGCGGCGGCGCGGCACAGCTCGGCGGCGCAGCCCACGTCAGAGACGAGCATGACCGAGCCCTTCTCCTCCATCTCTTGCAAGAGCGGCAGGGTCTTGGCGGCCGTGTGAACCATCTCAAGAGGCGGCTGAGCGGCGGCGAGAAGGGCATCCTGAATTGCCTGGGGTCGAGCAGGGTCCTCCTTGGACAGGCCGTAGGCGGCGCCCACCAAGGCATAGGCCTCGGCGTCCTTCTCCACAAGGGAAAGGAACTGGGACGCAAGGTCACCCGCGTCGGAAATCAGGCGCCGGATATCGTCTTCCACCGCAGCGTAGCGTTTCTTGCCCGTGGTGTAGTTGCCCACCATCGAACAGAGTGCGGCCGAGAGGGCGCCAGCCAGGGCAGCTGCCCCGCCGCCACCGGGAACCGGCTGCTTAGAGGCAAGCGCGTCGACAAACGAAGCGCAGGTAAGCGTTGTGAGTTTCTCGCTCATAGGTCTCCCATGAAAAGAGCCGGCGCCTGGCACCGGCCCTCCAAACAAATTAGCTTAGAACAAGCCGACAATCTTGCCGTCTGCCGTGACGTCGATCTTCTCGGCTGCAGGCACTTTGGGCAGGCCCGGCATGGTCATGATGTCGCCGGTAAGGGCCACCACAAAACCGGCGCCCGCCGAGACACGCACGTCGCGAACGGTAATCTTGAAGCCCTCCGGAGCGCCCAGCTTCTTGGCGTTGTCGGTGAAGCTGTACTGGGTCTTGGCCATGCAGATAGGCAGGCCGCCGAAGCCCTGTTCCTCGAGCTGCGCCAGCATGCGGCTGGCCTTGGGCTCAAAGATGACGCCATCGGCGTGGTAGACCTTGGTGGCGATGGCCTCGATCTTAGCCTTCAGGGGCTGGTCAAGCTCATAGGTGTAGGTAAGCTTGCTGGGTTCCTCGCATAGGCGCAGGACCTCGGTGGCAAGCGCCTGGCCACCCTCAGAGCCCTTGGCCCAGACCTCAGACAGCGCGACGTTGACGCCAAGCTCGTTGCACTTGGACTCAACCAAGGCCAGCTCGGCAGGGGTGTCTGTGGGGAAGGCGTTGATGGCAACGACGACCGGCAGGCCCCAAACGTCCTTGATGTTGGAGACGTGGCGCAGCAAGTTGGGCAGGCCCGCCTCAAGCGCCACGAGGTTCTCGTCGCACAGGGCGTCCTTGGCAACGCCGCCGTTGTACTTCAACGCGCGCACCGTAGCCACCAGGACCACGGCAGAAGGCGCGACATTGGCCGCACGGCACACGATGTCGATGAACTTCTCGGCGCCAAGGTCTGCGCCAAAGCCGGCCTCGGTCACCGTGTAGTCGGCGAGCTTCATGCCGGTAAGGGTGGCCTCAAGCGAGTTGCAGCCGTGCGCGATGTTGGCAAAGGGGCCGCCGTGGACAAAGGCGGGGTTGCCCTCCAGGGTCTGCACCAGGTTGGGCTTGATGGCGTCCTTGAGCAGGGCCGCCATGGCGCCCTGGGCGTGGATGTCGGCCACGGTGACGGGCTGGCGGTCGTAGGTATAGGCAATGACCATACGGCCCAAGCGGTCGCGCAGGTCCATGAGGTCGCTCGCCAGGCAGAAAGCCGCCATGACCTCCGAGGCAACGGTGATGTCGAAGCCGTCCTCGCGGGGCATGCCGTTGGCGATGCCGCCCAGGCCGTCGACGACCTGCCTGAGCTGGCGGTCGTTCATGTCAACAACGCGCTTCCACACGATGCGGCGCGGGTCGATGTTAAGGGCGTTGCCCTGCTTGATGTGGTTGTCCAACATTGCCGCGCACAGGTTGTTGGCAGCGCCGATAGCGTGGAAGTCACCGGTGAAGTGCAGGTTGATGTCCTCCATGGGGACGACCTGGGCATAACCGCCGCCGGCAGCGCCGCCCTTGATGCCAAAGACGGGACCCAGGGAAGGCTCGCGCAGGCAGAGCATGGTCTTCTTGCCCTGGGCGCACAAGGCGTCTGCCAGGCCCACGGACGTCGTGGTCTTGCCCTCGCCCGCAGGGGTGGGGTTGATGGCGGTCACGAGTATGAGCTTGCCGTTTGCGGGCTTCTCCCCAAGCGCGTGGATATCCACCTTGGCCTTGGTGTGGCCGTAAGGTTCCAGGAGGCTCACGTCGATGCCGGCCTTGGAAGCGACGTCTGCGATGGGCAGC
>CAVDXJ010000351.1:0-2528 GCA_963612765.1 Oscillospiraceae bacterium | reverse complement strand
CCCAACTCAAGCGGCACAAATGGGCTTTTAGCGGAAGGTGCCCGCGTGATTCCCGACGAGAAGTCCCTTGAGAGCGCCATTTCCTTAGACTATGGTGTTATGCGCTTCTCGCAAGCGCTCGAGAGAAAAGATTGCGGCCCCGTCCTCTCGGCTCTGACGGCAAGCCCCATGAGGCCCGACGAGCTTTCGAGGGCGCTTAACGAGGACGTGCTCACGACGCTGCGGACGCTTTCCGACTATGAGATCCGCGGGTTGGTGACGCGTCTGCCGGACGGCAGGTACTCGCCATCCGAGAGTTTTCTTATGGGCGGCGGTTGATATTTAGAAAGGCAAGATATGCTGGAGAAAGTCACGGTTGTGGGCGGTGGCCTGGCGGGCTGCGAGTGCGCCCTGCAGCTGGCTGACAGGGGAGTGGCGGTTACCCTTTACGAGCAAAGGCCGCAAAACCCCGGCCCTGCTCACCACACCGATGGACTAGCCGAGCTCGTGTGCTCTAACTCGCTGAAGTCCACCAAGCCAGACTCGGCGGCGGGCGTCCTTAAGGCAGAGCTGCAGATGATGGACTGCAGGCTGCTCGAATTCGCGCGCGAGACGAGCGTGCCTGCCGGCGGAGCGCTTGCCGTCGACCGCGAGGCTTTTTCTGCCAAGGTCACTGCCGCCGTCGAGGGCCACCCGCTCATCGAGGTCGTGCGCCGGGAGGTAACGCGGATTCCCGAGGGGCCGTGTGTCATCGCCGCCGGCCCCTTGTGCTCCGAAGCGCTGTTCTCGCAGGTATCCAATATGCTGGGAAGCGACAGCCTCTCGTTCTTCGACGCGGCGGCGCCTATTGTCTCGGCCGACTCGCTTGACATGGACGTTGTGTTTCGCCAGTCGCGCTACGAGGACGAGGGTATCGGCGACTACCTCAACTGCCCCATGGAGAAGGACGAGTACTACGCCTTCATCGACGCGCTATTGGGGGCCAAGAAGGTCATTGCCAAGGAGTTTGAGCAAAAGGACCTCTTCTGCGCCTGCCAGCCCGTCGAGGAGATCGCCCGCACGGGCAAGGACGCCCCTCGTTTTGGTGCCTTGAAGCCCGTGGGGCTTGTCGACCCCAGGAGCGGCCGTAGGCCCTGGGCCGCGGTCCAGTTGCGCAGCGAGACCTCTTCTAAGCAGGCCTACAACCTGGTGGGATTCCAGACCAACCTCACCTGGCCCGAGCAAAAACGAGTCTTTAGCATGATTCCGGGACTTAAGAACGCGGAGTTCCTTCGTTATGGCGTCATGCACCGCAACTCGTTTATCGACTCGCCACACGTCCTTGACAAGACCTTCGCGGTCCCTGGCACGCAGGTGCGCTTTGCTGGTCAAATCTGCGGTACCGAGGGTTACGTCGAAGCGATTGCCTCGGGCCTTTTGGCTGCTCTCAACACGTATGCGCAGCTTACGGGGGCGCCGTGCGTCGACCTTCCCAAGACGGGCTCACTCGGCTCCTTGGTTGCCTACGCGACGGACCCCGCGACCAAGGACTACCAGCCCATGCACGTGAATTTCGGCGTCTATGAGCCCCTGCCCGCGCTTCCCAGGAACAAGGGCGAGCGTCGGCAGGCCATGGCCCAACGAGCGGTAGCCGATCTGCAGGCATACGTCGCCGGTCGCCATGACCTGTTTGGGAAGTAGCTCCAGGTCATGGCGGGGGAGAACGAACATGTCCAGCTGAGCCTGGCCGATTGTGCCCAGGGCTATCTTGAGTCCCTGCGGGCGCAGCGCCGCTTGTCACCCAACACCGTGCGCGCGTACGGGTGCGACCTCGAGGCCTTTAGGGCCTGGCTTGAGCGCACGGGCTTCGATGCCTTTGCGCTCACTCACGCCCAGCTGCGCTCGTACCTGGGAGAGCTTTCTCGCGCGGGATACTCGCCGCGCACTATTGCCCGTCACCTCTCGGCGCTTAAGGGGCTTTACCGCTGGATGGAGGAACACGGCGTCGACGCTGCCGATGCCGCCGCCGTGGTCTCGAGCCCCAAGATTGCCAAAGGCCTACCTAAGACGCTTGATGACGCTGATGTCCTCAAGCTCTTCTCGACCTGCGATACTTCGGACGAGAAGGGCCTTCGAGACCTGGCCTTCATTGAGTTCATGTACGCCACCGGCGCGCGAATCTCTGAGGTTTCGAGCCTCGACGTGGGCGATGTCGATTTCCAGCAGGCGACAGCACGCCTCATGGGCAAAGGCTCCAAGGAGCGTCTGGTCATCCTCTACCCAGATGCTTTGGATACTCTAAGGCACTACCTCGGGGAAGCTCGTCCCGCCCTTCTCGCCAAGCGCAAACTCGGCGCTGCGACCGAGGATGCAGTCTTTCTCTCAACCCGCGGCAATCGCATGTCTGCCGATTCGCTAAGAATTGCCTTCGAGAAGCACGTCTCCCTCGCTGGTCTTGACCACGAAGTGACGCCGCATGCCATGCGCCATACCTTTGCCACCGAGCTTTTGAGCGGCGGCGCCGACCTGCGCAGCGTGCAGGAGCTTTTGGGCCACGCGAGCCTCTCTAC
>CAVDXJ010000350.1:0-2538 GCA_963612765.1 Oscillospiraceae bacterium | reverse complement strand
CGGTGATGTCGTAAGGGCGCTCGCCCGCGGCCTCGCGGGCGGCGTTCACGCGCTGACCGGCCAGGTAGGCGGCGTTGATGCCGTACGCAAAGGCCTCTTTAGAGACGGGGGCGCCCGCGACCTCCATGCGCTCGTTGTAGCTCACGAGCTCGGGTGAGGTGTACAGGGCAACCTTCTTGCCCTCCTGCGCCAGGATCGCCGCCGTGTAACGCGAGGTCGACGTCTTGCCGTTGGTGCCCGCGATCTGCACAGAGTCAAAGCACAGGTCGGGATCGCCCAGCTCGGCCAGCATGTCCTCGACCGTCTCGAGCATGGGGCAGATGCCAAAGCGCAGCGAGGCGTGGAGCAGGTCCAGGGCCTCGTCGTAAGAAATCTGCGGCACGTCAAAGGGAACGCGATAGGTCATTGATGCTCTACCTCTATCGAACGCGGCGAGAAGGCCTTGCACGGGCCTTCTCGCCAAAGTCGTTAACGGTTGCTGCCCAGCATGAGGCGCAGGGCCTCTTCGCGGGCCTTCATCTCGCGCAGGACGCCGCGCACGGCAGACGTCGTGGTGACCGAGCCGGGCGAGCGCACGCCGCGCATCGTCATGCAGGTGTGCTCGGCCTCCAAGATGACGAGGACGCCCAAGGGGTTGAGCTCCTTTACCAGGGCGTCGGCGATCTGGGCCGTCAGGCGCTCCTGCAGCTGCGGGCGGTGTGCGTAGCCGTTGACGCAGCGCGAGATCTTGGAGAGCCCGGTCACGTGGCCATCGCGCGGGATGTAGCATACGTGCGCCTTGCCCACGAAGGGCAGCAGGTGGTGCTCGCACATGGACGAGAAGGGGATGTCGCGCACGATCACCATCTCTTCGTTGCCCGGCTCATGGAACTGTTTGCGCAGGTGGAGGCCCGGGTCCTCGTACATGCCGCCAAAGATCTCCTCGCAAGCGCGGGCCACGCGGTCGGGCGTGCCCTGCAGGCCCTCGCGGTCGGGGTCCTCGCCGATGCCGATCAAGAACTCGCGGACCGCGGCCTCGATGCGGGGCTTGTCGATAGTCTTCACGTCCACGTCCTACTCCTTCTCGGCACGGTTCTTGCCGTAGACAAACCAGTAAACGATGCCCAGGGCCACGCCGCCCACCAGGTTGCCCAGGATTGCGGCGCTAAGGTTGGAGCAAACGCCGCCCAGCGTGATAGCACCGGAACCCACGCCCGCCGCCTGCAGCATCAAGCCGTAGGGCAAAAAGAACATGTTGGCCACGCAGTGCTCAAAGCCGGCACCCATGAAGGCCATCACGGGCAGCAGCGCGGCAAAGAACTTATCGGCTACGTTGGTCGAGGCATGTCCGCACCAAACGGCCAGGCAGACCAGGATATTGCACAGGATGCCGCGGAAGAAGACGGTGGCCCAAGGAAGCGCGGCCTTGGTCGCGGCGACGGCCACGGCCGCCTCGCCAAAGGCGCCGCCGTTGGCGCTTGCCGCCTGGGCGCCCAAGAGGAGAAGCGCCGCAAGCACGCTGCCGCAGAAGTTGCCCACGATGACCACAAGCCAGCTCTTAAGCAGGTCGGGCCAGGCAAAGCGGCGGGACAAGGGACCCATGACCATCAGGCAATTGCCGGTGAAGAGCTCGGCGCCCGCGGCCAGGATAAGGAAGAGGCCCAGCGTGAACGAGAAGCCGCCCAAAAGCTGCGTCGCCGCAAAGGGAAGCGTGCCGTCGCACTTGACCACCAGCATGAACGTGGCGCCCATAGCCACAAAGAATCCGGCGAGAATGGCCAGGACAAAGGCGTTCAAAGGCTCGGTCGCGGCCTTGGTGGCGGCCACGCGCTCGGCCTTGAGCTCGATGGAGGCCGGGGTCATCGCCCCGCTGTAGGAAGATGAGGGTTTCTCGGTTACTTTCACGCGATGCTCCTTTGGGCAGCTTGGACTACGTGCTTGGCAAGGACGGCCGTGGTGACCGAGCCGACGCCGCGCGGGACGGGAGTGACGGCCGCGACCACCGGCTCGACGGCGTCGAAGTCGACGTCGCCCACGAGCTTTTGGGCCTCCTCGTCCCAGTTGATGCCCACGTCCACGATAACCTGGCCCTCGCGCACGCACTCGGCGCCCACGGTCTTGGCGTGGCCGGCGGCGGCGACCACGATCTGGGCGGCGCGGCAGTGGGCCGCGAGGTCGGCAGTATGGGTGTGACACATGGTCACGGTGGCGTTTCTCGCCTGCAGCATGACCGAGACGGGCTTGCCGATGACCAGCGAGCGGCCCACGACGCAGACGTCGGCGCCATCGAGGTTTACGTCGTAGTAGTCGAGAAGCTCGACCACGGCCTCGGCGGTGCAGGGCGCAAAACCGCGCGGTTTGTTGGCAAAGACGCCATAGAGGGAGCCGCTGTTCAGGCAGTCGACGTCCTTTGCGGGGTCAAGGGCCTCGCAGACGGCCTCCTGGTCGATTGCACGTGGCAGTGGGCGAAACATCAAGACACCGTGGACGTCGTCGCGGGCGTTGAGGTCTTGGACGGCAGCGATAAGCGTCTCGGTGGTGGCGGTATCGGCCGCGACC
>CAVDXJ010000349.1:0-2540 GCA_963612765.1 Oscillospiraceae bacterium | reverse complement strand
GGCCCCGCGACCAAGGTAAACCAGGCGTCCTGCGCCTTGAAGACCAGGTTGGTGGGCAAGACCTTGGTGGCTGCGTAGGCCACCTTCATGTCGGGCGCCGGGATACACACCGCGCGGCCGGCCTGCGCGTCCCTAATGGCGCAACTCACCACGTGCTCGACGTCCTCGAACCCGATCGTCGTCATGCGGCGCACAGCCTGGGCGTCGCCGGCGTTGTCCAAAAAGCGGGTGTCCATGAACTTGGGGCACAGGGCACACGCGGTGATTCCGGTGCCCTTGAGCTCATAGTTAAGCGTGCGCGTGACGTCCAGCACAAAACGCTTGGTCGCGCAGTAGACCGAAAGATCGGGCTGCGGCATGAGGCCAGCGACCGACGCCAGGTTCACGATGCACGACCCGCGGTCCATGTACGGCAGCGCGGCCGAGCACATGGCAGTCAGTGCCACGCAGTTGAGGCGCACCATCCCCACGTTGTCGGTGGCCGAGATGTCCCACATGCGCCCAAAGCGCCCGTAGCCCGCCGAGTTAACAAGCCACATGACCTGCAGGTCCTTCTCGGCGGCCAGCTCGGCCTCGATGGCGGCCCAGCTGGCTTTCTTTGTGAGGTCCAGTGGGAACAGGCGGCATGCGTGGGAGGTCTCTTCGTCCACGGCAACCAAGCCCTCCTCGCTTCGCGCCACCAGCCACATCTCGTCGATCGCGCCGCAGAACTCGGCGTCCAACTGCCGGACGAACTCGCGGCCAACGCCCGACGTTGCCCCGGTGACGATCGCGATTCTCTTGGTTGCCATGGTCTTTCTCGCCTTCTACGTGTGCCTGCGGTTTGTTGGGACTATCTTACAGCTCGATATAGGTGAAGGGGCTGCCGTGGTCGCGCAGCAGCGCTTCGACGTCGGCCGTGCGCACGTGAACCGAGGCGGTGTTGCTGCAGGGGTGGCAGCCGATCCAGCCCCAGCGCTCGAAGTCGGCGTCCAGGGCAACCTGGACCGTGCGGGTGGCGTCGTTCAGCGCCGCAAAGGGCGTGACCGAGCCGGGGTAGATGCCGATCTTCTCGGCCAAATCGTCTGCCGAGGTAAACGACAGACGCTTGGACCCCAGGCGCTCCTGCAGCACCTTGAGGTCCACCTGCTTGTGGTCGGGCACCGTGACCAGGTAATAGTTGCGGTGCTTGGGGTCGCGCAAGAATAGGTTCTTGGCCTCGTGCGCCGCGAAGGGCAGGCGCGCCAGGCGCTCGGCCTCTTCGACGGTGAAGACCGGCGGGTGCTCGACGGCCTGGTACTCGATGCCGCGCTCGTCCAGCAGGCGGTAGATGTCGGCCTTGGTCAGGGCTCCTGGGATGGCGTGGGTGTCGGGCCAGGTCTGGGTCTGCACGGTCTTCTCCCAAATTGTTTGAGGGTGTATTTCGAGTGAATCGTAGCGCACGGCCCGCGCTTTACGGTTTTGGAAATCTCTTAGCAACCCATGTGTGGATAATAGATATGTTGCTTCAACCCAAGCATTTTGTGCCCCAAACGGGGCCGTTTAAGGAGAGGGGTTTGCATGGTCAAGCTCTATGACGAGGGCGTTTTCCTGTGCGGCGGCGAGAAGATCGTGGCGCAAAGCGAGGCCGCGGCGGCAGGCATCACCGCCAGCCCGGCCGAGGCCAAGAAGGGCACGATCGCTTATTCGATCCTTCAAGCCCACAACACCTCGGGCGACCCGGACATGCTCAAGGTGCGCTTTGACGCCATGGCCAGCCACGACATCACCTTTGTGGGCATCATCCAGACGGCGCGCGCCTCGGGCATGGAGAAGTTCCCGCTGCCCTATGTGCTTACCAACTGCCACAACTCTCTGTGCGCCGTGGGCGGTACCATCAACGAGGACGACCACGTCTTTGGCCTCTCGGCCGCCAAGAAGTACGGCGGCATCTTCGTGCCCCCGCACATCGCGGTCATTCACTCTTTTATGCGCGAGAACTTCGCCGGCTGCGGCAAGATGATCCTGGGCTCGGACTCCCACACCCGCTACGGCGCCCTGGGCACCATGGCCGTGGGCGAGGGCGGCGGCGAGCTGGCCAAGCAGCTGCTGCGCGACACCTACGACGTGGCCTACCCCGGCGTCGTGGCCATCTACCTTGACGGCGCTCCGCGCCCCGGCGTGGGCCCGCACGACGTGGCCCTGGCCATCATCCGCGAGGTCTTTGCCTGCGGCTACGTCAAGAACAAGGTCATGGAGTTCGTGGGCCCCGGCATCGCGAGCATGACCACCGACTACCGTAACGGCGTCGACGTCATGACCACCGAGACCACCTGCCTTTCCTCGGTGTGGGCAACCGACGAGGACACGCAGGCGTTTCTCGCCGCCCACGGCCGCGCCGACGACTACAAGAAGCTGGCCCCGGCAGACGTCGCCTACTACGACGGCTGCGTCTACGTGGACCTCTCGGCCGTGAAGCCCATGATCGCGCTGCCGTTCCACCCCTCCAACGGCTTCACCATCGACGAGCTCAACGAGAACCTCACCGATATCCTGCACGACGTCGAGGTCGAGGCCGCGCG
>CAVDXJ010000348.1:0-2541 GCA_963612765.1 Oscillospiraceae bacterium | reverse complement strand
CCCCCCAGGAATCGCCGCCAGAAGGTGTAACCGCGTGGTTACACCTCCGGCTCGGATATCACGTCGAAGATGGACGCTTGCCCCGCGTCCACGTCCTCGGGGACGTGTTCCGCGAAATAGTGCAAGCGGTATCGCACTTCGTCGTTCCGCGTGCGCCCGTGGAGCTTGGCGGCGTAGTCTAGTTCCGCCCACTCTTCCCACGTCAGGCGGATGGATGCAGACTTAGTTTTGGACATGTGACACACTCCTTCGGAGATTGGAGATATGGGTATGGGATATGGGATTCCCATGGGCGAGGTCGTAGTTACTCGCCCATGGGAATCCCGCCAGCCCTTCATTACTTGAGCGGTGGGTTTGTGTCACACACTCACCGCGCCGCCTGCCGTGCGTCGTAGGCGGCTGTCTTGCAGTACTCCTTCATCACGTAAGTGCCGTTGTCGCATAGGCAGCGGAACCACTCCGGCCTGTTCGCGCGAGCGTATCTCAACAGATAGGCGTATGAGTATTGGCCCTGGTCGTCGACGAAATCCATCATTTCGCCAATATAGCCATACTTGTCGTTGTCGCGGGTTTTGAGGTCAGAGTAGTCGGCATTCTGGAATTCGAGCACTTGGCTCTCGTCGTATTGAGCCTTTTCGGGGTTGTTAATGTGACACAGATACCGCGTGCAGTTTCTTTTCGTTCCACTCGGAATGAGCGGGATTGGCCCATTGAGGGGCGCGATAAGCTCCCTCACCTGGTCGAAGGACTTCGGCCCATCGAAAAAAAGGATGCCATGGTAGTGCGGCTTCTTCGGTGTGCCGTTTTCATTAATATCCCTGTCATGGAGTGGTGACACAAGGCAGTCGACCAACCAGGAGTTGATAATTTCGCGCCAGTTCTCGGGGGCGCTGTCCGGATACAACTCGAAGAGCCAGTAGTCCTTGCGGGTTGACCTCTTCGCCTTGTTTTTGGCCTCATAGCGCCGTTCTGCTGCTTTCTGGGCTTCGCTTCTGGGCATAAAAATACCGCCTTTCGTGTGTGGCGAAGGCGGCTCAAATTACTGCTTGACGGCGTGTGTTACACTTTTGCCGTGCTAAAGGGGCGAGTCGCATTCGCCTGCTTAGTGGAAGCCGGATTGCCGTCCGGCTTCCGTCATTTTAGCACTGAAGGGCGCGGCAGCTCGCCGCGACACGCGAACCGTTCGCGCGAAAGCCGACCGCCCCCGACCTGCCAGCCATCTCAAAGGGCGGCACTGATGGGGAGCAAGCTCCCCATGCCCCTATTTCGCGCGTCCTGGGGCTTTTGTCGGCATCGCGCGCCGTGTCACAACCGGAACGGGTTTCTTCTCACTCTTGACCTGGGGTTTTAGTTTGCGCTGGGCGTTCTTGATCCGTGTCACGAGCTGCTGGCGCAGCCGCTCTACTCGCTCGCCAAGTTTTCGTACTCGTTCCTCAAGTCCAGCCACTTCTGCTTTAGCGCTTCCGACCTGCGGTTTAAGGCTTTCAACGTCTTGCTCAAACTGCTTTTCTCGGCTTTCAAGCTCGCCACTCTCGAATTCAACTCCAATGCGCCGAACGGACTCCAATCTCGCTGTTTTGTCCTCTATCTCGGTATCTAGCCCTCTGACCTGGGCTTTCTTGTCCTCAACCTCCGATTTAAGGCGTGCTGCTTCGGCACGTGACACAGCCGCCTGCTGCTCGGCGCGCTCGCGCTCCTCGTTGGCGGCGGCGATAGCCCGCTGCGCGGCGATATAGTCCGGCTGAGCGAGCTGAGAGAGCTTCTTAACCCCAATCTGCTCTTCCGGCAGCTCGATAGTCACATGTCGGTCTAAGTCGCGGTCTACGCGGGCCTGGAGGGCTTTGTGGAACGTTTTCAGGTCTGCCCGTGACACGAGCTTGCTGGCCTGCAGCTTGCCATCGACCACGGGCACCACGGGCGTGTGCATATGGGGCGCGTGCTCGTCCAGGTGTACGAATCCGCCCGGCACGTTCACTGGCCCGCCATAGCGGTCTTGCACGAACCCTAAGACCGATTCGAAAAAAGCCCCTGTGAGCTCTTCTGGGCAGTCCTGAGGGCGCGTCACGACCCAATCGCACATGACCACGGCATCAGCCCGCACGCGCCGCCCTGCGGCCATCTCGTGACTCACACGCGCCATCTCGACCAGATGTGTCACGCGCTCGGCCAACTCATCGGGCGTGCCGAACCGCCCGACCGTGTAGTTGAGCGGCGTTCGCCTGCCGTCGATGTTCTCGCGTTTGTAGCCTACTCGCTCCTTCTGGCGGGCGTAGTGGCCGAGCATCGGGGCTAGGGCGGGGGACTTGAACTTTTCGACATGAGCCAATGTGTCACACTCCAAACTAAGTTGTTAGTTGTAGCGGGTTACAGCTTGTTGCACAAGCTACCCGCCCTGCGGGGCTAAGACAAGCAAACAGGGGAGTAGACGTGCAAGATGTGGGACGTGTGTACACGTCCAGGACGGGGGCGCGACCAGATGTGTCACGCCCCCCAGGAATCGCCGCCAGAAGGTGTAACCGCGTGGTTACACCTCCGGCTCGG
>CAVDXJ010000347.1:0-2542 GCA_963612765.1 Oscillospiraceae bacterium | reverse complement strand
GCTCGAGGGCAAGCGCGTTGGCGTCGAGACCACCACAAAGAGCGAGGAGGCCTGGACCAAGCACGCGGGCGATGCCGTGCCCACCCCCTCCAACGTCTTGACCTACACGAGTGCCGACGAGACCTACTCGGCCCTTCGCCTGGGCTACGTCGACGCCGTGAGCAGCCACGTTGGCCCCATGAGCGCGCTCGTCAAAAACTCAAACGGCGCCCTGGCCCTTATCGAGGGCGGTTTCTACGACACCCAGATCGGCGTCGCCTTCTACAAGGACTACTCGAACCCGCATCTGGTAGAGGACCTGAGCGCAACCCTCAAGGCAATGCGCGAGGACGGCACCGTAGCCTCTGTCGGCGAGAAGTACGGGCTTTCCGCCGCGCTGTTCGAGGAGCTTGATAATGAGTAGGCAGAAATTGAGCGCCGCGGCACCCGTGCTGGCCAAGGCCAAGCGGAACAAGCTGCTTGTTCTTGCCGCCTGCGTTCTTCTCTGCGCGGGCCTCCTCGGCGGTTCATGGGTTATCTGGACCGACGAGGCGCTGCAGAACGCGGCCGACACCGCACAGAAGACGGTCGCCTTCGCGCGCGAGAGCGTCGCTCGCCACGAGCAGAACATCTCAAACGCCACCACAAAATCCATCACGAGCCTCTGGGAGAAGGTCAAGGAACTCGATTCGCGCTACGGCGTGGGCACCGGAAGCAGCCGCTCCTCCATCGAGGCCTACCTCAGCGAGATGAACTTCGACACCGTGATGCTCATGGACGCACAGTCCAACGTTGTCGTCAGCTACGGGAACAGCGACGCGGCCTCCGCCCTCGCGGCCAGAATCGCGGAGAAGACCGACTTTATCGGCCAGCTCACGCAGAACCAAAGCAAGAGCTACCTTGCCCGCATCAAGATTGACCAAAAGACCTACGACTACGCGGCCTGCGCCTCAAGTGTCGTCGCGGGCGATATCATCGTTGGCGTCAACTGCGTAGAGCTTGGCGACGTCAACAGCGGCCAAGAGATGTTCAACGCCATGTTTGACGACTACAACGTTGGACTAAAGGGAACCGTCGCCGTGGCGGACAAAGACACGGTCTTGGCCTCCAACGACCACGAATTCCAAGGGGTTTCTCGCCAAGAATACGACAAGCGCATGAGCGTCGATGAGTCCGTCACCTACCACGGCCTGCACAAGGCGACATACAACGGGCAGACGTACTACCTCTTGAAAACCACCACCAACGGCTACGACTTGAGCGTATGGTTCACCGAGGGCTCCGTCATGGCCGAGCGCGACCAGCAGATGACGGTCGCCGCGATTATCTGCGCGCTTCTCGCCGTCGTGGGCCTGGCGCTCTACAGCAGCGTGGAGAACGCGAAGCTGCGGCGCGAGCACGACTACCTCGAGAGCCTCGAACGCGCCAACATGGCAAAGACCGACTTCCTGCGCCGTATGAGCCACGACGTGCGCACCCCCATCAACGGCATCCGCGGCATGCTCGCCATCGGCGACCACTATGCCGACGACATGCAGAAGCAGGCCGATTGCCGCGCCAAGATGTGGGAGGCCTCGAGCTTCCTTCTTGAACTCGTGAACAGCGCGCTTGACATGAACAAGCTCGAGAGCGGCCAGATGGCCTTCGAGAACAAGCCATTCGATGTGGTGAGGCTCGTCGACTCGATGGTCGACATGCTCCAGGTCCAGGCCGACAACGCCGGCGTCTCGCTCACTTACAAGGTCGATGTGATTCACAAAAACCTCTTGGGCAGCTCGCTTCACCTGCGCCAGGTACTGCAGAACGTGGCCAGCAACGCCATCAAGTACAACAAAGTGGGCGGCTCCGTGGATATCCAGTGCACCGAGCTAGGCGAGAAGAAAGGTCGCGTTGAGCTGCGCTTTGTCTGCGCCGATACCGGCATAGGCATGAGCCGCGAGTTCCAGGCCCACGCCTTCGAGGCCTTTGCCCAAGAAAACGCCGAGAGCCACACCTTCTACCAGGGAACCGGCCTGGGCCTGGCAATCTGTCGCGAGATCGTGGAGCAGATGGGCGGTGCCATCAAGCTCAAGAGCGTTAAGGGCCAGGGCAGCGTCTTCACGATCGACCTGGCCTTTGACAAAGATCCCGCGGCCGGGCGCTCGGGCGCGAACGACCAATTGGCCAACGACGTCTCCCTCAAGGGAACGCGCGTCCTTCTCGCCGAGGACAACGACCTCAACCTCGAGGTGGCGACCTTCATGCTGGAGCAAGAGGGCATCGTGGTCGAGTGCGCCCACGACGGGCAGGAGGCGCTCGAGAAGTTCCGGGCCTCGTCCTCGGGCTACTACGACGCGATCCTTATGGACGTCATGATGCCGGTCATGGACGGCATCGAGTCCGCCCGCCGCATCCGCCTGCTGCCGCGCCCCGATGCACAGGCCGTCCCCATCATCGCCGTCACAGCCAATGCCTTCTCGGACGACGCCCAGGCTTGCAGCGAGGCCGGCATGAACGGCCACGTCTCAAAGCCTTTGGAGGCCGACAAGCTCATCGCCGCCATCAAGAGGGCACGACTTTAAGG
>CAVDXJ010000346.1:0-2545 GCA_963612765.1 Oscillospiraceae bacterium | reverse complement strand
CGCCGCCAGGCCGAGACCCTGCGCATCGAGCCCTGGGGCAAGAACGCCTTCCGCGTTCGCGGCACCAAGTACCCCGAGTTCACGGGGCGCGATTGGGCGCTTACCGAGCCCGTTGAGCCTGCCGAGAGCGCCGGCGTCACCGCCGAGCAGCACGAGGACGGCGGCTGGACCATCACCAACGGCCGCATCTCTGTGTGGGTCAACCGTGTGGGCATCCTCACCTTCTACCGCGACGGCAAGAAGATCCTGCGCGAGCACTACCGCTCCTATGACGGCACCATCTCGCGCGAGTCCCGCTGCCTCAAGATTGTGGCCCGCAACTACATCCCGCGCACCGGTGGCGACTACCAGCTCAACATCAAGTTCGAGGCCAACGATGGCGAGAAGCTCTTCGGCATGGGCCAGTACCAGCAGCCGCAGACCAACATGAAGGGCTGCGTGCTCGACCTCGCCCAGCGCAACTCCCAGGTCACCATCCCGTTCTGCCTCTCCAACCTTGGCTACGGCTTCCTCTGGAACAACCCCGCCGTGGGCCGTGCGACCTTCGGCTACAACATCACCGAGTGGACCAGCGAGTGCTCCAAGGAGATGGACTACTGGATCTGCGCCGACGAGGACCCGCGTGCCATCGTCGAGGACTACACTGCCGTCACCGGCCGTGCGCCCGAGTTCCCCGAGAACCTCATGGGTCTGTGGCAGTGCAAGCTGCGCTACCGCACCCAGGAGGAGGTGCTCGACGTCGCGCACGCCTGCAAGGAGCACAACGTCCCCATCGACCTCATCGTCATCGACTTTTTCCACTGGCCCTACCAGGGCGACTGGCGCTTTGATGAGACCTACTGGCCCGATCCCAAGGCCATGGTCGACGAGCTGCATGAGATGGGCATCAAGGTCTGTGTCTCGGTGTGGCCTTCCGTTGACCGCCGCAGCGAGAACTTCAACGAGATGTTCGAGAACGGCATGCTGATCCGCACCGAGCGCGGCAGCATCCAGACCTACGACTACCTGGGCGACTGCCTGGAGATCGACGCCACCAACCCCGAGACCCGCGACTTTGTGTGGGAGAAGCTTAAAGCCAACTACGCCGACTACGGCATCGATATGTTCTGGCTGGACAACGCCGAGCCCGACTACGCCGTCTACGACTACGACAACTACCGCTACTGGCTGGGCACCGCTCTTGAGTGCACCAACATCTACCCGCAGTACTACTCGCGCATCGCCTACGACAACCAGGTCAAGGAGGGCCTGCCCGCCGTCAACCTGCTGCGCAGCGCCTGGGCCGGCTCGCAGAAGTACGGCAACGTGGTGTGGTCGGGCGATGTGCCTTCGACCTTCGAGGGCTTCTACGACCAGTTCCAGTGCGGCCTAAACATGGCCGTCTGCGGTATGCCTTGGTGGACCACCGACATCGGCGGCTTCATGACCGACGACGTCAGCGACCCCTACTTCCAGCAGGTCCTTATCCGCTGGTACGAGTTTGCCGTCTATACCCCGATCCTTCGCATGCACGGTGACCGCGGCCCCTACAACATCCCCAACCTGGACAACTCCAGCTTTGGCGGCGGTTCTCAGCGTACCGGCCAGCCCAACGAGCTGTGGAGCTACGGCGAGAAGAACTTCAAGATCATGCGCGACTACCTTGATGTGCGCCTGGCCATGAAGCCCTATATCAAGCGCCTCTTTGACGAGGCCCACGAGACCGGCGCCCCGCTGCTTCGCCCCATGTTCTACGAGTTCCCGAAGGACGAGAAGTGCTGGGACCTCTATGACCAGTACATGTTTGGCGACAAGCTGCTGGTTGCCCCCATCTTTACCGAGGACACCTGGGAGCGCGAGGTCTACCTGCCCGCCGGCACTTGGAAGGACACCCGCGACGGCCAGGTTTACGAGGGCGGCCAGACCATCACGGCCGCGGCCCCGCTTGAGTCTATCCCCGTCTTCGAGCGCCAGTAAGTAGGAGGGGCGTAAGACATGGCAGATTCCCAATTTGGGCACTTTGACGACGAGCGCCGCGAGTACGTCATTACGACGCCCAAAACCCCGCTGCCCTGGATCAACTACCTGGGCACCAACGGGTTCTTCTCGCTGATCTCTAACACCGGCGGCGGCTACAGCTTCTACCGCGACGCAAAGCTGCGCCGCATCACCCGCTACCGCTACAACAACGTGCCCGCCGACAACAACGGCCGCTACCTATACATTAAGGACGGCGACACCGTTTGGAACCCCGGTTGGCAGCCCACGCAGACGCCGCTTGACGCCTACGAGTGCCGCCACGGTATGGGCTACACCGTCCTTCACGGCGAGAAGAACGACGTGGCGGCCGAGGTCCTAAACTTTGTCCCCACCCAGGACCCCTGCCACGTCATGCGCCTGACCCTCACCAATAAAGGCCAGGTAGCAAAGGCACTCAAGGTCTTCTCGTATGTCGAGTGGTGCCTGTGGAACGCCGACGAGGACGACCGCAACTTCCAGCGCAACCTCTCGACCGGCGAGGTCGAGGTCCACGACGGCGGCCGCATGATGATCCACAAGACCGAGT
>CAVDXJ010000345.1:0-2548 GCA_963612765.1 Oscillospiraceae bacterium | reverse complement strand
CGGGGTGTGCCTGGACTACATGGGCGCCTGGCACGACAAGCGCGCAAGCGTCGACGCCCGCAGGAGAAACGAACTTCTCGCCAACGGATTCAAACCTTACAAGATCTACAAGGACAACTACGACGACCTGGACTACATGGACGGCCTCATGAAGGCCATACGCGTTGACCTGGGAGTCGAGCCCGCCCACCTCACCTACGAGCAACAGGAGCGCAACCGCCGGGCGCGCCGCGCGCTATGGAGCGAACTGGAGCACGTGAGCGCGAGCTTCTACCCGCCGGTCGCCCAGCCCCCTGACGATGTTTGTACAAACTTCGGCCCGAATTAAGAAATCGGGGCCATTTCGTACAAACATCGGCGCGAATCGAGAAGGTTCGTACAAACATCGGCCCAAGCGGCGTGGAGTGTCGGTGGGCGGAGGTTTGTCACACCCCCGTTTGGGGAAGAAGGGACTTTGTTGAACATCGAAGAACCCACACGGAGAAAACCATGACAGACGACGCCTCGCAGCCTAAGAAGATCATCTTTACCGAGAAGGAATCCGCAGGTAGCGACCTTATCCCGGCAGCCGACGGGCCCCAGCCCATCGACGGGCGCCTGCGCAAGGCGCCGCTTCGCATCCCCGAGGCCTACGCCGAGTGCACCGGCTTTACCCTCTTTGGCCGCCGCATCAAGAGCCTGCTGTACTCCACCGACGTCGCCGTGATCCGCAACTCCAACGCCGACGCCGTCTTTGCCGTCTACCCCTTCACCGCTCAGCCCGCCATCACCCAGGCCCTGCTCACCGTGGCAGAGGCCCCGCTCTTTGTAGGCGTGGGCGGCGGCACCACAACGGGACGGCGAGCTGCCGAGCTGGCCGCCGTCAGCGAGATGCAGGGCGCGGCGGGCGTCGTGGTGAACTCCCCCGCCTCGCCCGAGATGGTGGCCCAGATCACCTCGACCGTGGACATCCCCGTGGTGGCCTCCATCACGCGCTTTGACGACGAGGCCTGCCAAAAGGTCGAGGCCGGCGCCCGCATCATCAACGTCGCGGCCGGCAAGAACACGCCCGAGGTCATCCGCGCGCTGCGCGAGGCCTATCCCAACCTGCCCATCATCGCCACCGGCGGCAAGAGCCCCGAGGTCCAAAACGCCACCGTCCAGGCCGGCGCCAACGCGCTGATCTGGGCCCCGCCCAGCATCACCGAGCTGCAAAGCCAGATGATGGTCAAGTACCGCGCCAAGGCCGAGGAAAACGCAGCCGAGAAGAGCGCCGCGCCGGTGGTCGACGTCGAGATCAGCGACATGCCCATCGCCGACGTGCCCGCGGGCGTCGTGGACACCATCCCGCCCGAGGCCGAGGCGGCCATCCCCGTGCGCACCTTTAGCAGCCCGTTTAGCGGCCGGCTCCCCCACCTGCCGTTCCGCGCCCACCGACACTAGGCCCAGGCGGCGAGAAACCCGCGGCACCCTTCTCCCCGCCCGCGCCGCAAGCACGCCCTCCCCTGCGTTAAACTAAGAGGTTCGAAGGCCTTCTCGCCGTGAGAAGACCGCCCCCACTCGCGACGCAAAAGGAGACCCCGTGCTTCGCTTTGACAAGTACGTCTGCCCCGCCACGACGCAAGAGGCCTATGAGCTGGTGCAACAGGACCGCATGGCCACCGTCATCGGCGGCATGATGTGGCTGCGCCTCTCTGACCGCGTGGCCCCGCTGGGCATCGACCTTTCACGCTGCGGCCTGGACACCATCGAAGAGACCCCCGATGCCTTTGTCATCGGCGCGATGGTCACGTTGGCCCAGCTCGAAGAGCACCCCGGCTTCGAGGCCATGGTGCGCGGCAGCTTTTGCGAGGGCGTGCACGACATCATTGGAACGCAGTTCAGGAACCTCGCCACGGTGGGCGGCTCGGCGTACGCGCGCATGGGCTTCTCGGACATCGTGACCGCGCTTCTCCCCTTGGATACCTGGGTCGAGTTCACGGGCGCGGGAACCAAGAGCTTCGCCGACTTTGTGGGCGGGGGCGCCGCGCGCGACGTGTTGGAGCGCATCGTCGTCAAGAAGCACGACTACCAGGCCAATTTCCAGTGCCTGAGAAACTCGGCCACGGACTTCTCGACGCTTAACGTCTGTGCCGCGGCGTGGGACGGGGCCTGGCGCCTGGCCATTGGCGCGCGACCCAAGAAGGCCGTGCTGCTGCAGGGAGAAGACCTGGGGCTTCCGTACAACTTCACGCCCCAAGAGCTTGATGCCGCATGCGAGAAGGCCGCGGCCGTCGAGTACGGCGCCGACCGCCGAGGCAGCGCCGAGTACCGCAGCGAGCTGGCCCGCGTTCTTTCTCGCCGCGCCCTTCAAAACGCCGCAGAGCAGGAGGTGTGCGCCTAATGGAGATCAGCTTCACCCTTAACGGCCGCCCCATGACGCAGGACGTCCAGCCCGATCAGACCGTTTTCTCGTGGTGCCGCGCGCACGGCATCAAGAGCGTCAAGTGCGGCTGCGAGACCAGCAACTGCGGCCTGTGCACCGTGTGGCTGGACGGAAAGCCCGTGCTTTCGTGCTCGGTCAACATGG
>CAVDXJ010000344.1:0-2589 GCA_963612765.1 Oscillospiraceae bacterium | reverse complement strand
GTGTTGCGGATGCCCGCGACGACGTCCTCGCCCTGGGCGTTAACCAGGTAGTCGCCATAGAATTCCTTCTGGCCGTTGGCGGGGTTACGCGTGAACGCCACGCCGGTGGCGGAGGTGTTGCCCTTGTTGCCGAAGACCATGCACTGCACGTTGACGGCGGTGCCCAGGTCGTCGGAGATCTTGTTCTGCTTGCGGTAGATGACCGCGCGCTCGTTGTTCCAGCTGCCGAACACGGCCTCGATGGCCAGACGCAGCTGCACCATCGGGTCCTGCGGGAAGGCGACCTTGCCGTCCACGACGAGCGTCGGGTACTCCTGGCCGTTGACGTTCTCGGAGAAGATGCCCTTGAACTCGCCGACCAGCTCTTTGAGGTCATCGGCCGTCAGGTCGGTGTCGGACTTCACGCCGCGGATGTTCTTCATGGCGGTGATGGCGTTCTCGAACAGGTCGCCGTCGAGACCCATGACGACATTGGAGAACATCTGGATGAAGCGGCGGTAGGAGTCCCATGCGAAGCGCGGGTTCTCCGTCTGCTTGATCAGGCCGTTGATGGATTCGTCGTTCAGGCCGAGGTTCAAAACCGTGTCCATCATGCCCGGCATGGACATGGGGGCGCCGGAACGGACGGAAACCAGCAGCGGATCTTCGGCGTCGCCGATCTTCTTGCCGATGCGGCGCTCAAGATCCTCGCGATATTCGTGAATGGTTTCGAGCGCGCCTTCGGGCCAGGTGTTGTCGGCGTTGGCGTACTCCATGCACGTCTGGCAGGAAATGGTGAACCCGGGAGGCACCGGCAGACCGATGTTGGCCATCTCGGCCAGGTTGGCGCCCTTACCGCCAAGCACGGCCTTCATGTTCGTGTTGCCCTCGGTAACGTTGTTGCCCTCGGCGTCGTGGCCGAACGCGTACACACGCTTGACTTCTGCAGTCACTTTTTTAACTCCTCACCTAAGTCTTTCGAGCGTCCCGAAGCGCAACGCTTCAGGACTTCGATATCATATCAGCACCAGCGGGGTGAACTCTCTCGTAGTACCGCAAAATCTCTTGAGCGGTTTCCTCAACGGCGCGATTTTCGGTGTGAACGACAATGCAGCCCAGTTTTCGCATCAGTTTGCGCGCCTCTTCCAAGTCTTGATAGACGTATTCGGGGTCGGCATATTTTGATGCCACGACGGAAGCATTTCCAAGCCGGCGCTGGCGGATTCCGACCAAAACGTCGGGTGTGGTCATCAATCCGAACAGACGCGTGGGGTCGACGTCGTAGATTTGCGCCGGCGGCTCGGTGGAGGGGTCGAGCGGGATGTTCGACACCTTGTAACCCGCCTGCGCCAAGTAGATGGACGTCGGGGTTTTCGAGGAACGCGACACGCCCAGAAGCACGATGTCGGCCTGCGTCAGCTCCTGCGGGTTGCGCCCGTCGTCGTGGGCGATGGTGAACTCGATGGCCTCGATGCGCTTGAAGTAGTGCTGGTCGGCCACGTGCAGGCCGCCGGGGCGCTTGCTGGGTGTTTTGCCCGAAAGCTCCGCGATGGCGTTCATGGCGTCGGTCATGAGGTCGACCGCCACCACGTTGGGCTTGCTGGCGGCGTATTCCGACAGCTCCTTGCGCAAGTCGCCGTCGACGAGCGTGTAGAAGATGAGCAGACGCTCGTCGCCGCGCGTGCGCTTGTGCAGCTCGCCGTGTTCGTCGATGAAGCGCTTCACCTCGTCGGAGGAGCGCACGTGGGGCAGCACCTCGATGTTGGGGTTGGTGACGCCGAACTGCGCTGCCGCGGCGCGCGCAAGGGCTTGGGCGGTAAGCCCCACCGAGTCGCTGATGACATGGATGGTCGGCAGCGGGGTATTGTTCTCATGGACGATGAACTCAGCCTGCATGAAGCATGCCTCCTTTGGAAGATACCTTGCGGGTACGAAAAGAGCGGCCAGCCGCAACGGCCGCCGCCCTTGATAAGTGTACACGGTTGCTGAGATTGAAGCGACAAAGGGTATGCTGATTTTAGCTGCGCCCTTGCCCCATTAGCTCCGCTCTCAAAAAGGCACATAGCTCACGCCGTTTAAGTTTAAGCTGTAAAACATCATCGCCACCTGTAGCAATATGGCACGACAATCGCGCAATATCTTCCGCAAGAAGCATATGAGGCAAAGCGCACCACCCCTCATCCCCTTCAAGGCGCATCTTCGTAACTTGCCCGATTAGCTGCGAAACGGGCACCGTGGATGCCGCACAAGCATTATCGCCCACAACTGCAACTTCACCACTAGAAATCGATGTTACTCGATGAAGAACAGGCTCGCCGCTTCTATTGCCAGGTAAGACAACAAGATCACCAGCCCTCAAATTTATACAGGGGACAACCGAAACCTTGTCACCTGGGAGCAAAAACGGAGACATGCTTTGACCGGACACGCTCATTTCCACAACGCCCTTTGCCTTGACCAAAACGCGAAGAAGACCGCAATTATCCATTGCTCAACTCCTTCTCACACACAATGCTCGCCACTAACTCACATGCTTGAAAAGGGTTTCCGTACGATAGCGAATACATACGAACACCATGTTCCGCCAAAGTGAAAATTATTCTTTTGAAC
>CAVDXJ010000343.1:0-2595 GCA_963612765.1 Oscillospiraceae bacterium | reverse complement strand
CTCCAGACCCTTGCAGGCGGCCTCGCGCACACGGGCGTCGTTCTCACCAACACCGGCGGTAAAGACGATGCCGTCGAGCCCGCCCATTGCTGCCGCGTACGCGCCGATCAGCTTCTTAACGCCGTAGGCAAACAGGTCAAGCGCCAGCTGGCAGCTCGCGTTGCCCTTGTCTGCCTCGGCCTCGATGTCGCGGAAGTCGCTGGATACGCCAGAGACGCCCAACATACCCGACTTCTTGTTGAGAAGGGCATCGGCCTCCTGCGCGGTCAGGCCGTGCTTGTTCATAAGGAAGGTGACGATGAAGGGGTCGATGTCGCCGCAGCGAGTGCCCATGGGAAGGCCTGCGCCGGGAGTGAAGCCCATCGAGGTGTCCACGGACTTGCCGCCGTCGACCGCGGTCACCGAAGAGCCGTTACCCAAGTGGCAGGTAACGATTTTGAGGTCGGCAAGGGGCTTGCCCATCATCTGGGCAGCACGGGCAGCGACAAAGCGGTGCGACGTGCCGTGGAAGCCGTAGCGGCGAACGCGGTCCTGCTCAGCGTACTCAGAAGGCACAGCGTAGGTATAAGCCTCGGACGGCATCGTCTGGTGGAAGGACGTGTCAAAGACGGCGACCTGGGGCTTATCGGCGCCCATGAGCTCCTGGCAGGACTTGATGCAGGCGATCTCGGGACCGTTGTGCAAGGGGGCCAGCTCGATCAGGCTCTCCATTTGAGCCATAGTCTCGTCGGTTACCAGAACAGAGGTCTTGAACGAGCCGCCGTGCGCCACGCGGTGACCGCAGGCGTCAATGTTGGCAAGGCTCGAGACAACGCCTTCCTCGGGAGAAGTAAGGCTGGCAAAGACGGCCTCGATGGCCTCTTTGTGGGTGGGCATGGGTGTGTCGTGGTCATAGACGTCATCGCCACGCTTGGCCACAAGATGTCCGTCGATGCCAATGCGCTCACACAGTCCCTTGGCCAGGACCACGGAGGTGTCGGAATCGATGAGCTGGTACTTAAGCGAAGAGCTGCCTGCATTGACGGCAAGGACCTTCATAAATGCCCCTTTCCATGAATTTGATTTGATTCTTTATGCAAGAGCCTTAGTCTTGTAGGGACTGACGGGCTTCCTTCTCGGCGTGGTACTCTGCCCAGCTGTAGCGGTTTGCCTCGGCCCCCACCTTATTGACCTCGCCGTATTTGTCGGATTTAACCAGACGGGGCACCTCGGCCTCTTCCTCGGTCTCCCACGGCAGGACGTCGCCAGGCTCCTTGAGATACTCCAAGATCTTCCAAAGGCCTTCTCCGGTGTAGGAGCTCACTGGGAAGATCTGGTAAACGCCGGCCACCTTGAGCCACTCGGTCGCGCGCGCCACATTTGCATCGGGAGAATCCGTCTTGGTGATGATGCCGATGACCGGGCGATTGCACATGGTGGCCACGCCGGGCCTAAAACGGTAGGTCTGCTCGGTGGCGCTCATGACCAGGCCTACGACCTGCGCTTCATAGGTGTAAAGCGACATCGCCTTGGAAAGCGCGCGCTCGCTCCACTCCCCCGGCGTGTCGATAACGACGTCCTCGTGATAGGCGTACTGGGTCTTCTTATAATCAATGACGCCGCCACGCAGCGCCTGGATAAGAGTGGTTTTTCCGGACTCGCTTCTTCCCATAAGGGCGATCTTCTTCATGGGAGACAATCTCCAAAAACTCTGGGGTCAAACATAACAAGAGGGCGCGCCACACACGTTCCCTCTTAAAAGGCGATGCTTAAGCCGACTGGGCCTCGTCCGAATTGCCTTGCTCGGTCTCGGCGTCGCCGTCTTTCCTCGCGTACTCCTCGGTCCAGCTGTAGCGGCGAGCGCTCGCGCCCACCTTGCCGATCTCGCCGTACTTATCGGAGAGAACCAATCGGGGCTTGTTAGCCTCTTCCTCGTTGGCAAAAGGAAGCTCATCGCCAGGCTCGCGCAGGTAATTGAGGACTTGCCAGATGCCCTCGCCCGAGTACGCGCTCACGGGGAAGATATCCTTGCAGCCCGCGAGCTCAAGCCAGTGCCGACACATGGGCACGTTGGCATCGGGCGAATCGATCTTGGTGATGATGCCAATAACCGGCCTGTTGCAGGCACTGGTAACTCCCGGCGGGTACAACGAGTAGGACTCGGTGGCGTTGATGAGAAGACCCACGCAATCTGCCTCGTAGGTGTAGAGAGCCAGGGCGCGCGCGAGAGTGTTGGTCTCGGCGTACTCGCCGGGTGAGTCAATGACGACGTTTCCATAGCCCATGTACTGGGTCTTCTTATAATCCAGAACGCCGCCGTTCAAAGCCTGGGTGAGCGTCGTCTTGCCTGCCTCGCTGCGCCCAACAAGCAAAATCTTCTTCATTGAGACCGCGACCCGTCTGGTTACGTGCGGGTAATCTCACATACGGTGAAGCCCAGGTGGGTCTTGAGGTACGTGAGGATGCTCATGATGGCGGCCTGAACGTTGGAGATGCGGCCTGTGATGATCAAGGTACCGCTAAAACGGTCGATAAAGCCCATCTCGACCTTAGAGGACTTGTTTGCAACATCGGCGGCGATGACGGCGATCTCGGAAGGCGTCATCGAAAGGATGC
>CAVDXJ010000342.1:0-2596 GCA_963612765.1 Oscillospiraceae bacterium | reverse complement strand
CCATGAGGAACCTCTTGGTAGTCTCGAAATCTTGAGTGAGAGCGTCGGTGAGCTCTTTCCAGCACCTCTCCATTCCGTCGGGCCATTCGCCGTTGGTGCGCTTGCGATGGTCGATGGCTGAGCGAATGGTCGTTGAGTCCATTACTGACTTCCTCTCTTCTTGAGGACCGATGATTGGTCAACATCCGGAAAGACCGTGGCGATCTTCCCGTTGGTCTTAATGACGCCCACGCGGACGCCCTTGTATGTGCCCCACATCGTCACGCCGTCGCCTGCGTCCTGGTTCGTCTTGAGCGACGCGACGTGCTCGCCCGCTTTCACGATATCCCGCGTTGTCCACGACTTGGGGAACCATGCCTGCATGGCGCCTTTTTTCTTGAATGAGGCCTTGTGGTTGGGCACGTTGCCCACGTGCACGCCGTTCTCGTAGGTCTTGACGACATTGTATTCAATGCCGTTCTTTTCCATGACCTCGATGTTCGCCTGGCCGTGGCCCCCGGCCTTGAGCCTTTGAGGGCGCCCTGTCTTGGGGTCATGGGTGTATACGCCGTCGATCGAGTGGATGAGCGCCTGGTGGTGCACGGATTCGCTGCCGCCCGAAGTGTAGTAATTCCCGGAGTCTCCGGTCCCCATCTACGCCACCTTCTTCCTGGTTGAATCGAAGCTGCTCGGGTAGACGGCGATTTCGAGGCCCGGGTAGCGCCGTAGCCCACGAATTCATGGTTTGTCGCAAAACAATGCGATTGCCTTGACTCGCAATATTTTGCGACTTACTATGTTCGCATAATATTGCGATTTGCCGTGCGAGAAGGAGGCCTCGATGCTGGATGCGCTGGAAATCGGGTACGCGATTAAAGACGCCCGCGCCGAGCTCGGTTTGACTCAGGCACAGCTTGCCGACGCCGCCGGGATCTCCAAGCGATGCTTGTGGTCGCTCGAACTGGGCCAAAATTCTGGGGTTCAACTGGATAAGCTGCTGGCTGTTTTCAATGTTCTTGGTCTTGACCTGCAAATTGTTGCCGGTACGGTGCCAGCCAGCGAGCCCACTCAGGAGAGGCCAAAGGCCTTCTCCGTTCCTTGCGAGAAGAACGACAAAATTGATGCGCTATCGATCCTGACGGGTGGTCAAGATGGCCGAGCATTGCGGTCTTGCTGACATGAGAAAAGCTGCGAAGACCTTATAGGGACACGATGTTCAGCCAACGTGCAGAGAGCTTATGCGCGGTTGCGATACAGTGGGGTTGACGAACCGAAATAACGCAGTTCTAAGGATGGCCCCATGGAGAACCGATTTTCTCGACTAAGAGCACTCGCGATGCTGGCTTGCGGCCTCGTGATGCTGGCCTGCACATTGGCTTTCCCTGCGCAGGCGCATGCGATCTGGGGCCCCAAGTGCTATGTGCAGGATTCCTCGGGGCACAAGGATTATTACATGAGTGCGCAAGAGGGCATCAATGCCGGGTGCGGCGAGGGCAAGGTCGTCGTGCTTTTGAGCGACGATGCATATTCGGAATCTAAGAAGGCGGCGCTCCAGATCCCCGCCGGCCAGAAGGTCGCTATCAACTTCAACGGCCATGGCCTCATGCATGCCTCCGGCGGTATCTTTCGCCTGAACGAGAACTCGAGCCTTACCCTTACGTCCTACGACCCGGAGGCCGGGGCCGACTCTGCGGGGAAACAATTTGCGGCTGGCGTGTTGTACGGCTGCTATAAGCAGTACGGCGCCGCTATCGAGATGAAGGCGGGGAGCCACCTCACGCTCGACAACATGACGCTTAAGGACAATGAGTCGAGCACCCCTAACGCAAACCCCGGCACGCACGCCTGCGGCGGCGCCATCTACGCCGAGAAGAACTGCACCATCGACCTGAACGGGTCCCAGATAGTCAACAACACCTGCGACCATTGGGGCGGCGGCGTCTACATCGATGGCGAGAACGTAAAGGTCACGCTCGACGACTCGAAGATCAGCGGCAACAAGGCCGAGCAGGGCGGCGGCATCTACATCGACGGCACGAACGCCGTCATCGACCTGAAGAACGGCTCGTCGATCGACGGCAACACGGCCACCGAGGGCGGCGGCGGCATCTACTGCAACGTCTCGTTCTTCACGATCAAGTCCTCCGACGGCACGGGCAAGATCGACGGCAACACGGCCAAGGGCTCGAACAGGGCCACCACCAAGGGTGGGCAGTCGGGCGGCGGCATACACGTCGACTCGAGGTCCGGCGAGAACGAGGGCCTGATCGAGGGCCTCACCATCTCCAACAACCACTCGGCCTACGACGGCGGCGGCCTCGAGCTGGACCAGCGCTGGACCACCGTGCGCAACTGCACCATCACGGGCAACACCTGCAAGTACGAGGGCGGCGGCATCTACGTCTGCAACAACCACAACCTTCTTGACGGCTGCACGATCACGGGCAACGCCTGCAACCTCGACGGCAGCAACTACGAGGGCGGCGGCGTCTACGTGTGGTGCGACTACGACATCAAGCTCGCCGGCACGTGCGTGATCAAGGGCAACACCCGCGGCAAGGACACCGGCAACGCCGACGACGTGTTCCTGCGCGAGAACGCCGGCGCCACGGCCAAG
>CAVDXJ010000341.1:0-2597 GCA_963612765.1 Oscillospiraceae bacterium | reverse complement strand
CCAGCGCCGTGGCCGTCGCTCGCCTGCGAGAGGTCGGCATCAAGACGCTGCTTCTTACCGGCGACGCCCCCAAGACGGCCGCCGCGGTCGCTGCTACCGTGGGAATCGACGAGGTCATCGCCGGTGTCCTGCCCGACCAAAAGGAGCTCAAGGTCCGCGAGCTGCAAAACGCCGGCCACAAGGTGGCCATGGTGGGCGACGGCATCAACGACGCCCCGGCGCTGGCCCGCGCCAACATCGGCATCGCCATCGGCGCCGGTACCGACGTGGCCATTAGCTCTGCCGATGTCGTGCTCATGCGCTCCGACGCCGCCGATGTGGCCACCGCGATCGAGCTTTCCCGCGCCACCATGAGAAACATCAAGCAGAACCTCTTCTGGGCCCTTTTCTACAACTCGATCTGCATCCCCGTGGCCGCAGGCGTGCTGACGCCGCTGGGCATCACCTTGAACCCCATGTTCTGCGCCGCGGCGATGGGCTTCTCGTCGGTCTTTGTGGTGGGCAATGCCCTTCGCCTGCGTGGCTGGAAGCCCAGCGAGGTATCTTTGGACAAGGCAACCCCGGCGAGCAGCACGCCCGTGCTTCTCGCCGATCAAGACGGTGACGGGGCAGCACCCGCCGCAGACAAAAAGGAGAACACCATGGAGAAGACCTTAAAGGTAGAGGGCATGATGTGCCAGCACTGCGTGAAGCACGTGAGCGAGGCTTTGGCCGGCGTCGCGGGCGTCGAGGCCGTAGAGGTGAGCCTCGAGGCCGGTACCGCCACGGTGACCTGCGCAGACTCCGTGGCCGATGACGACCTTATGGCCGCCGTGCGCGCCGCCGACTACGAGTGCGCGATGGCCTAGGGCCAGGCTTCGTAAATCCGGCCGTGTCCCGTTGTGCGGCCTCAAGGCGCAGCCCCTTCGCGGGTTGCGCCTTTTTTGCCCAGAAGGGGACAGGCGGGTTTTAAGGCGCCGTAACTTGCGTATGATTTTCTATGCGAGAAGCGCTGCGGATTTGCCCAGACTGCCACCTCGCACGAATGAACCTACAGTCCGTCTACCTGGGCTTTATTTGATTGGAGAAGTATGGCTGGCGAGAAGAACGCTGACGCTTTGCAGGGGTCTTTGTTTGAGGGCTTTAGTGAGGCAGCCCCGGCGGCCGAGCCCGTAAAGCCGGCCGATCCCGCACCCCTCACCGACGCCACCCGTGCCCGTGCCGCCGAGCTCAACCGTCTTCTCAACACCTACGCCTACAGCTACTACGCCCTGGACAAGCCGCAGGTGACCGACGCCGAGTTCGACCGCCTGCTGGTCGAGCTCCAGGGCCTCGAGCGCGACTACCCGCAGCTGGTCACGCCTGACTCCTACACCCAGCGCGTGGGCGGCTACGTGAGCGAGCAGTTTGAGCCCGTGACCCACGCCGCGCGCATGTACTCGATGGACGACGCCATGGACCTGGCCGAGCTGGACGAGTGGCTTCGCCGCACCGACGAGGCCCTGGGTGCCGGGCCCGCGAACCCCGTGGCCTACACCTGCGAGCTCAAGATCGACGGCCTGGGCGTGGCGCTGACCTATCGCGACGCCCAGTTTGTGCGCGCCGCAACCCGCGGCGACGGCACCACCGGCGAGAACGTCACGGCAAACGTCCTTACCATCGCCGATATTCCGCACGAGCTCTCGGCTGCCGGGCGCGAGAAGGTCGAGGGCGCGGGCCTGGGCCAAAACATCGAGGTCCGCGGCGAGGTCTACATGCCCAAGCACAGCTTCGTGCGCCTTAACGAGGACGCCGACGCCGCCGGCCGCGAGCCCTTTGCCAACCCGCGCAACGCCGCCGCGGGCAGTCTTCGCCAAAAGGACCCGCGCGTGACCGCCCACCGCGACCTGGAGACCTTCATCTATGCCGTGGCGGACGAGGCGCCGCTGGCCGTTTCTTCTCAGTGGGAGTTCTTGCAGTGGCTGCACGACTGCGGTTTTAGCGTGAACCCGCACGCTGCGCGCTGCACCAGTGCCGCCGAGGTCCACGACTTCTGCGCCAACGCCCTGGCACACCGCGAGGGCCTGGACTACGACATCGACGGCGTGGTGGTCAAGGTCGACTCGTTTGCCAACCAGGCCGCCTTGGGCTTCACCGCCCGCGCACCCCGCTGGGCCATCGCCTTCAAGTTCCCGCCCGAGGAGAAGCGCACCGTGCTGCGCGAGATTCGCATCCAGGTGGGCCGCACGGGCGTGCTCACGCCGGTGGCCGAGTTCGACCCGGTTCTCGTGGCCGGCTCCACCATCGCCCGTGCCACCCTGCACAACATCGACGAGATCCGCCGCAAGAACGTCCGCGTGGGCGACACCATCGTGGTCCACAAGGCCGGCGACGTTATCCCCGAGGTCGTGGGGCCGGTGTTGGAGCTGCGCCCGGCCGACGCCGCCGAATTCCACATGCCCACGTACTGCCCCAGCTGCGGCAGCCCCGTCCTTCGCGAGGAGGGCGAGGTGGCCTACCGCTGCGTCTCCATCGACTGCCCGGCGCAGGCCCACGAGCGCCTCTGCCACTGGGTGAGCCGCAAGGCCATGGACATCGACGGCCTGGGCGACGAGCTCGTGGGCCGCATGGTCGAGCAG
>CAVDXJ010000340.1:0-2606 GCA_963612765.1 Oscillospiraceae bacterium | reverse complement strand
GCGTCGAGAATCTCGTTGGCCAGACGCTCGGCCATGGTCTTCTCCTTGCGGGCGCGGGAGAAGTTGACCATCCAGCGGATGGCGAGGGTGGTGGCACGACGGGAGTTGACCTCCATGGGCACCTGGTAGGTGGCGCCACCGACGCGCTTGGGCTTGACCTCGAGGGTCGGGCGGATGTTGTCCATGGCCTTCTTGAAGACGGTCATGGCGTCCTCGCCGGACTTCTCGGCGACCATCTCGAAGGCGCTGTAGACGATGCGCTCTGCGGTGGCCTTCTTGCCATCGAGAAGGACCTTGTTGATGAGCTGGGTAACCAGACGGTTGTTGTAAACGGCGTCAGGCTGAACCTCACGACGGTTTGCTGCTGCACGACGCGGCATGTTCTATCTCCTTAAGAACTGGTGTTATTAGATGATCGTAGTTAGAGACTACTTAGGACGCTTAGCGCCGTAGCGGGAGCGAGCCTTCTTGCGGTTCTGGACGGCTGCGCAGTCGTAAGCGCCGCGGATGATCTTGTAACGAACACCAGGGAGGTCACGGACACGACCGCCGCGGATAAGAACGATGGAGTGCTCCTGGAGGTTGTGGCCCTCACCGGGGATGTAGGCGGTAACCTCGATGCCGTTCACGAGGCGCACACGGGCGACCTTACGAAGAGCGGAGTTAGGCTTCTTGGGGGTGGTGGTGAAGACGCGGGTGCAAACGCCGCGCTTCTGGGGGTTGTGCTGCAGTGCTGCGTTCTTGGACTTGGCCTTAGTGCTCACGCGACCCTTGCGTACGAGCTGGTTAATAGTAGGCAAAGTTCTCTCCTTCTATACCTATTGACGTGCTATTTTGTCTGTTATTCAAGGGCTGCCCAGCACAGCCGCCCCGGATTGACGCGAAGATGAACTTTACGCGCCCTCTTTGGCTGTTGTCAAAAAGCCACGGAGCCGGGCGTATCCTTTTTCACAATGCCGTCACATACTGCTACAAAAGCGGCGGCGAGAAGGCCGATGGGTCTTCTCGCCGCCGATGCTTGCGTATGCGGGGCCGTGTTGCTAGCAGGCCTCTATTGAGGTGAGCTCGACTTGGTCGCCCGTGAGAAGGACGGTGTCTGAGCTGCCGCAATGGGGACAGGTCTTGCCGTGGGCCACCGTTGGGTAGGTCTTGTTGCAGGCGTTGCAGATCGTGGTGGCCGGGGCCTGTTCGATCACCAGCTCGCTACCACGAAGCAGGTCCTCTTTGTCTGCCGCCCAGCGCCAGCAATCGGTCATGTAGCTGGGCACGACCCCCGAGACCTCGCCCAGCGTCATGGTGACGCGGCTCACCGAGGTGAGGGAGTTCTCCTCCCCCACCTCTTTGACCATCTTGATGAGATGAACGACGATGCCTAACTCGTGCACGGCGGCCTACTTCTTCTTGTCCTTGTTGCCCTTGATCAAGAGCTTGATGCCGCGCTTGGCGGCGTAGGGCAGGATGGACTTCATCTTGGCCTCGGAGGCCACCATCTTGGAGCAGCCGGGGTTGTCGCGCGTGAGGTGGATGGCGTCGAACTCGCAGCGCGTGGTGCACAGGCCGCAGCCGATGCACTTGTTGGCGTCCACGATCGAGGCGCCGCACTTGAGGCAACGGGCACACTCGGTCTTGACCTGCTCCTCGGTGAAGGTGTGGCGGGTGTCGGTCCAGTCGTGCAGGATCGTCTTGACGTGGTCGACCTTGGCCTCTTGGCGACCGGCGTGGTCGTAGCCCGAGGGGTCGACCATGATGTTGGACTTGTCAAGCTCGACGTAGTGCAGCTGGTTGCGGCCAATGGTGAGCGAGCCCTTTTGCGCGTAGCGGTGGATAGAGATCGCAGCCTCGTGACCTGCGGCGATGGCGTCGATCACGAACTTGGGGCCGGTGTAGACGTCGCCGCCCACAAAGATGTCGGGCTGGGCCGTCTGGTAGGTCTGGGGGTCGGCGACGGCGCCGTTGCCGCGACCGAGCTCGACCTTGGAGCCGGCGAGAAGGTCGCCCCACTCGATGGACTGGCCAATGGACAAGATCACGTTGTCGCAGGCGACGGTCACGGTGTCGGACTCGTCGTAGACGGGGGCAAAGCGGTGGTTCTCGTCAAAGACGCTGGTGCAGCGCTTGAAGGTGACGCCGGTCACGTGGCCGTTGTCGTCGACCTCGACCTTTGCGGGGCCCCAGCCGTTCTGGATGGAGACGCCCTCCTCGGTGGCCTCGTCGATCTCCTCGGGCAGGGCGGGCATCTCGGCCAGCTGCTCCAGGCAGTACATCGAGACCTTGGGCGAGCCGCAGCGCACCGAGACGCGGGCGGCGTCGATGGCCACGTTGCCGCCGCCGATGACGACGGTGGTGCCGGAAACCTCGTGGTTGGGGTCGTCCAACGCGGTGCGCAGGAAGTCGACGGCGGTGAGAACCCCGGCCGCGTCCTCGCCGGGCACGCCGGCACGGCGGCCGCCCTGGCAGCCAATGGCCACGTAGAAGGCAACGAAGCCCTGCTCACGCAGCTCGTCCAGGGTCACGTCCTTGCCCACCTCGACGCCGCAGCGAATCTCGACGCCCATCTCGCGCATGACGTCGATCTCGGCCGCGACGACGTCCTTGGCCAGCTTGTA
>CAVDXJ010000339.1:0-2608 GCA_963612765.1 Oscillospiraceae bacterium | reverse complement strand
ACGGCTCCAAGGAGGAGACCGGCGCCACCTGGACCGCCCCGTTCGCCAACGGCAAGATCGGCATCATGCCCTACCCCAACACCTCGATCGCCGCGATCATCGAGGCCGAGGCCCAGGGCGGCTTCAAGTGCGGCGTCTGCCCCATCCCCGGCACCAAGGCCGGCGACGGCTCCACCTTCCTCGGCGGCGACGCCATGGGCATCTCCAAGGACTGCAAGAACCTCGACCAGGCCTGGAACTTCCTCGCTTGGCTCATGACCGACGAGGCCCAGCAGAAGGTCTTCGCCGACAACAACGACACCGCCTCCAACCTCGCGGTTCTTGCCGACGGCTATAAGGACGCCGACGAGCGCGTGCGCACGTTCAACTCGACCATCGAGCACGGCAACACCCCCGTCTCCACCAATTTCAACGAGGCGTTCAACGCCGCCGGCTCCCCGTGGCAGATCCTCGTCCAGGACGCCGTCTGGGGCGACGAGTCCAAGATCGACGCCGACAACGAGGCCATCACCGACGTCCTCGCCCAGTAATCGGCGATAAGGTCGCCGACCGCAAGGCTGAGCGCCGACCACCACGTCCTTCCTTCCCTCCCACCCGGCGCTTTGCGTGCGAGAAGAGCCATTCTTCCCCTGCGCAGGGGGCCGGGTGGGCCCCTGTTTTCTTGCGGCCACGCGCCGTTTTACTTTGGAGGTGTCGTCCATGTCCGCAAAACCCGGCCAGGGCGCCGAGCCCCTGCCCGCCAAGCCGGCCCGCAGGAAGCCGAGCCAGGCACAGCTGGCGGAGTATCGCCGCGGCCTGCTCTACGCGCTGCCCGACTGGCTCATGATCCTGTTCTTGTTCCTCGTGCCCATCGTCCTTCTCGTGTACATGTCCTGCTCGCGCTGGACGCTCATGGGCGGCAATAAGGGATTCAACTTCCCCGACAACTTCGTCGCCGTCTTTGAGAACAAGCTGATGGGCCAGTCGGTGCTCTTTACCGTTAAGTACACCGTCATCGCCACGGTGATCCTGTTGGTTCTCGGCCTGATCCTCGCGCTTATCGTGCAGGAGTCCACGCGCTTCAACAACATCCTGCGCACGTGCTTCCTTCTGCCGGTGGCCACGGGCCTCGCCTCGGCGTCGCTTCTCTTCTACGCGCTGTACTCGCCCCAGGTCGGCCCCATGACCAACATCCTGGCGACCTTCGGCCTCATCGAGCCGGGCGCGAGCGTCCTGGCGACGGGGGAGAGCGCACTTTGGGCCACGGTCCTCGTCATCGTGTGGCGCTTCTCCGGCTACTACATGCTGCTCATGATGATCGGCCTGCAGGCCATCCCGGCCGAGGTCTACGAGGCGGCAAGAATGGACGGCGCGAACCCCTGGACCATCTTCACCTCGATCACGCTGCCGCTGCTCAAGCCGACGATCGTCATGTGCCTCGTGTACTGCGTGACCGGCTCGATCCTGGCCTTTGACCAGTTCTTCATTCTCACCAAGGGCGGCCCGAACAACGCGACGATGACCGTGGTGCAGCTCATCTACAACTTCGCGTTCGACTCCAAGAAGGACCTCGGCATGGCGTCGGCGCTCTCGCTCATCGTCCTGATCGCGCTGTTCATCATCAACAGCATCACCATGCGCGGCTCCCGCATGTCCGCCGACGAGGAAAGGTAGGTGACGGCAATGAAGACTCCGCTCTGGAAGCGCGTCTTGGCGCGCGTTCTCTCCGCCATCCTGGCGCTTCTCTTCGTGGCCCCGCTCATTTGGGTCGTCGTGTGCTCCTTCTCGCCGCAGGCCGGCAGCGCCCAGTCCGACGGCTGGGGCGTCGCGAACTACCTCACGCTCATGGGCTACCAGCAGGGGCTTCCTGTCTATTTGGTCAACTCGCTGATAATCACCGCCGTGACGGTCGTCGTGTCCGTGGTGGTCTGCACGCTCGCCGGCTACTCGTTCAGCCGCTTCCGCTACCCGGGCCGCAACCTCGGCTTCATGGTCACGCTTTCCATCCTCATGGTGCCCTACGCGTCGCTGCTCATCCCGCTGATGATCTGGTTCAAGACGATCGGCTTAAACGACAGCCCCGTCGCCGCGGGCCTGGTCATCGCGCTGTGGCAGCTCCCCATGGGCGTGTTCATCATGCGCATCGCCTTCAACAGCGTGCCGCGCGCCCTCGAGGAGGCCGCCATGGTCGACGGCTGCAACTCCCTGCAGGCACTTGTGAGGATCCTTGTTCCCGCCGTGCGCCCGTCGATGATCACCGTGGGCCTTCTCGCCTTCCTCGAGGCGTGGAACAACTTTATGATTCCGCTGTACCTGCTCTCCTCCTCCACGTCGCCGCTGCCGCTGGCCCTCGTGAACATGCGCCAGCAGACCATGGGCGTCATCGACTACGGCGCCACCGAGGCGGGCGTCGTCGTCCTCCTCATTCCGGCCGCCATCCTCTTCCTCGCGCTGCAGAAGTACTACGTCAAGGGCTTCACGGCCGGCGCGGTGAAGGGCTAGGTGAGTGCCGTGACCAGCAAGAACCTGCGCGGGGGTGCCCGCACCGCGGCGCCGCGCGTCACCATCGCGTCCGACTTCTGGCGCCGTTACCGCGAGCTTGTTCGCGACGAGGTCCTGCCGTATCAGT
>CAVDXJ010000338.1:0-2613 GCA_963612765.1 Oscillospiraceae bacterium | reverse complement strand
GCTGGGCCATGGTGGGCCACTCGTACTGGGACGAGGACTTCTGTGCGCGCTACCTGGCGATTCTCGAAGACGAGTACCCTTATGAGAAGACCAAGGGCAAGCTTTGGGAGGACATCTTCGCCGCCCACGTGTCCGAGCTGCCCATGGCGGCGCGCCCCTTCCCCGCAGGCGTCATCCACGAGTTCGACTCGCTTGACGAGGTTCGCGATTTCGACCCGCTGTTCATCCAGAACGTCGACGCGGGCGTGCTGGACAACATCTGTGCCACCCTGGGCTGCGGGCGCGACGACATCCGCGACATCGCCCCCATCAAGCAAGGCCTTACCAACCTGTCGTTCTACTTCGAGGCCAACGGCGCGGGCTACGTCTACCGCCACCCCGGCGCCGGGACCAACAAGCTCGTCAACCGCGCCGCCGAGGCCTGTGCGCTAAAGGTGGCCGCCAACCTGGGACTCGACAAGACCTTCGTGTTCGCACACCCCCAGAAGGGCTGGAAGATCTCGAGGTTCCTGCCCGGCTGCCACGAGCTGGACTACTCCAATGCCGCGCAGGTCAAGCAGGCCCTCGCCATGGCGCGCAGGCTTCAGGAGAGCGGTGCCCAGACGCCCTATGCCTTCGACGCCTACGACGAGGCAAGAAGAATCATCGGTTATCTCCGCGAGGGCGGCTGGGCCTTCCCCGCGGGCTTCGAAGAGCTTTCGGCGCAAATGGACCGGCTCGCCGGGCCTTGGAGGGCAGGCGCGGGAAAGCCCGTCTTATGCCACAACGACTTCTATGCCCCCAACTTCCTGGTCTGCGGAGAGGAGATGTCCCTCATCGACTGGGAGTACTCCGCCATGGGCGACTACGGCAACGACTTTGGCAACTTCGTGGCGCAAAGCAACTGCTACACGGTGGACACCGCGGCCCACATCATGCCGCTGTACCTTGGCAGGACCCCTAGCGCAAAAGAGCGCTTCCACCTGATCGCCAGCGTGGCCATGGTGGGCTGGTACTGGTACGTCTGGGGCATGTACAAAGAGCTGGAGGGGGCGCCCTCGGGCGAGTGGCCCTACATCTGGCACCGATCGGCCAAAGAGTTCTCGGCACAGGCGCTCGATATGCTTGCTAAGCGCGCCGGCGACGCGCAGGCGCTCAGCGAAGAAGCGTTCAACGTCCTGTTGAGCCTCGAGGCCAAGATCGAGCACTCTAACGCGGCCTCGCAAGCGGCCGAGGCAAGCGACAAGGTAAGCAATGCGGTAAGCGAGAAGACCTGGTCCTGGCTCGAGGAAACGGGCCTGGTCGAGGACGGCGAGATAACCCCGCGCGGCGTCTACGCCCTCGAGCCGTACCGCGCCAAGCGCGCCGTTCTTCTCGCCGCCGGCTTTGGAAGCAGACTCTTGCCCGTCACCGTCAACACGCCCAAACCCCTGGCGCGCGTGCACGGCGTGCGCATCATCGACCGGCTGATAGATGCCGTGATGGCGGCCGGAATCTCCGAGATCTACGTCGTGCGCGGCTACCTTGCCGAGGAGTTCGACCAGCTTTTGTCCAAGTACCCCGGCCTACGCTTTATCGATAACCCGCTGTACGACCAGACCAACAACATCAGCTCGGCCGTGGCGGCGGCCCATCTGTTTGAGGAGGCATACGTCTTTGAGAGCGACCTTTTGCTGGTGAACCCGGGCCTCATCACAAAGTACCAGTACCGCTCGAACTACCTGGGCATCGCCGTCGACCGCACGGACGACTGGTACTTCGACGCCACGAACGACGGGGTCATCACCTACCTTGCAAAGGGCAAGGACGCTCCCTGCTGGCAGATGGTGGGAGCATCGTTTTGGACCAAGCAGGACGGCCAGAGACTGGCCCGCGATATCCCCGAGGTGTTTGCCCTTGAGGACGGCAAGCAGATTTTCTGGGACGACGTGGCGCTTCTCCGCAAACGGGAGAACTACTGCGTCCACGTGCGCCCCTGCAGCCACGAGGACATCATCGAGATAGACGACTTCGAGGACCTGCAGCGCATCGACCCCGCGTACGTGGTCAAGAGGAAGGGGCGCTAGCGGCCCGCGGCCCCCAGGCTAGCTGGACGCCCGCCTCACGATCGCGTAAAAGTGGTGCCCCACGCGCTCAGCCTGGGGCGGGATCCGCAGGTAGTCACCGTACTCGCAGGTAAGGAGCTCATCGTAGCCAACGGGCACAGGAGCCTCCATGTCCTCGAACTTCATGCGCACCGTCGCGTCAAACCAGCTGCGGTCGTAGATAAAGATCTCCGACGTCGCCACCCAGGACAGGGCATAGCAGAGCTTGCTTTCGTCAAACGCGTACTCGCGGCAAAGCTCATTCAGCTGTTCCTGGTACTTCTCGGGCCCGCCAGTCAAAACACTCTGGACGCGCTTGGCAAAACGCTTGAGCACCCCGTTGCCACGGTTATAGCAATCGAAGTTATTCGCCTGCATGTACTTAAGCGTGAGCTTGTGGGCCGCCTGCTCTCGCCGCCGCGCCTCTTCGCCGCTATTGGCCAGGCCGTCCAGGGGATAGATGTCAACGAAGGTCCCAAGCTCGTCCACCTCATCGCCGTACTCCCCCACCATCTTGAACTCGGGGTTAGAGACGCGCGTGATGAGAAAC
>CAVDXJ010000337.1:0-2625 GCA_963612765.1 Oscillospiraceae bacterium | reverse complement strand
TGCCGTGTGCTTCACCGGGCACAAGGGGCTTCTCGGGCCTCAGGGTATAGGCGGAGCGGTTTTGTCGCGCTCACTCGCGAAGACGATCGAGCCCCTGGTCGCGGGCGGCACGGGCAGCGCTTCAGACAGCGAGGAGATGCCCGCATTCCTTCCCGACAGGCTGGAAGCCGGCACGCTCAATCTCCCCGGGATCGCGGGGCTCGAGGCCGCCCTCGATTGGCTTGAACAGAAGGGCATAGATGCGGTTCGCACCCATGAGCAGGCCCTTGCCGCCGCCTTCATCGACGGGCTCGCTCCGCTCCAAACACGCGGGCTCGTGCGCACGCTCGGACTGCCCACGGGAGAAGGTCGCACGGGCGTCGTGTCCATCCAAACACTGGGGCGCGATCTGGCCGAGGCGGCTCATGAGCTCGACGCGCGCTTTGGCATCCAGACGCGCGTCGGCCTTCACTGCGCACCGGCCGCACACAAGACCCTCGGCACCTTTCCCGTGGGCACAATCCGGTTCAGCTTTGGCTGGGCCAATACAAAAGACGACGTCGAAAGAGCGCTGGACGCTCTGGAAAGCATCCTAAGCTAGCGTCAGCGCGCGCTCGGCGGCGCCCAAGGCCCCGGCAAAGCGGGCTTCCGGGCAGGTCGCGACGGGTGCGCCGAGAAGAGCGCCCAGACGCTCGACGAAGTAGGCGTTCTCGCACAGGCCGCCCGTGAGATAGTACGGCGCACCGGACCCCTGGCCCGCGAGAGCGACCACGCGCGAGGCCACCGACTCGATAACGGCGTGGGCGATGTTCTCGCGCGCCTCTCCCCTGCCCACAAGGCTGATGACCTCTGACTCGGCGAAGACGGTGCACATGCTCGAAATCTTGACGTCGCTGGCGGCGCCCGCCGCGGCCAAGCGTGAGAGCTCTTCCTGGCTCACGCCCAAGCGGTCTGCCATGACCTCCAAAAAACGCCCGGTACCTGCGGCGCATTTGTCGTTCATGGCAAATTTGAGGACGCGGCCAGCTCGCAGTTGAATGACCTTTGTGTCCTGGCCGCCAACATCAATGACGCAACCGTCGCCTCCAAAGAGACGGGCCGCGCCGCCGCCGTGGCAGGTTATCTCGGTCACGACCTTGTGGGCGTACGGCACGGCCACGCGGCCATAGCCGGTGGCAACGACGCGCACGTCATCGGCCATGACGTCGATTTCCTTGGCTAGAAGCGCTGCCCTTGCCCGCTCGGCCGCATCGACGCTCGAGAAGCCCGTGGGCATGACCTCGCAGGCCAGGACTTTGCCCGCGGCGTCAAGCACCGCGACCTTGGTCGCCGTCGACCCGATATCGATCCCTATCCCAATCGCAATACGAGTCACGGCAACCGCCTAAAGCATCTCAATAAAAGCAGCAATTCTGGTGTCGATCTGGCCTTGATCGCCGGCGGAGTAATCGGTCTCGATCTTCATGTACGGGATGCCCACGCCCTCGACGGCCGCCTGCATGCGGGCACTCTCGACGTTGAAAGTGTGGCAAGCAGTGAGGACGTTCTCAATCACGCCGTCGACGTGGTACTTCTCGCACATGGCCAGGGTATTCTGCATGCGTCCGTCATTAGGCGTCATGACCGAGCAGTTGATGTCCAGGTAGCGGTCAGAGATGGCGCGCAAGATGTCGTCAGCGTCCTCGTCCACCATCATGCGGGCCGTGCGCTCGCCCGAGCAGTCGTCCATACACACCACGACGCCGCCGTTTGCCTCAATGGTGCGGCCGATTTTGTTGATCACGCCGCCCACGGGGCAGCCCGTGATCAAGATGCGCTTTGCGTCGGCCGCGATCGGGCGCTCGCCGGCCTCGTAGGCGGCACGGCGCTCGGCCACGGTTGCCTCGATCTTTGCCGTGTAGGCCTCGATGTCAAAGCTAAAGGTGCCGGCGAACATCGTGCTCATGAGCTCGACGCCGCTCATTGCCGGGGGCTCTAAGGCCTGAAGCTCAAACATAGAAAGCTGCGCGGCGCGCAAGCGGTTGCGCTTGGCCGCGGCCGCGCGCAGGTCGTCATCGGTGATCTGAATGCCGTAGAGCTCCTCGAGGTGCTGCTTGAGCAGGCGGCACTCCTCGTACCAGCCGTCGCGCTCGTAGGCGCGGTCGCGGCCCTGCGGCAGGTGCAGGATGTGGGTCTCTTTGAGCTCGGCCAGAAGCTCGTACATCTTCTTCTTGCCGTCGCAGGTCGTCTCGCCAATGATTATGTCCGAGAAGTAGGTGAACGGGCACTTCTGCGAGTAGGCAAAGCCGTAGGTCGACTTGATGAGCGGGCAGAGGTTGGCGGGCAGGACCTTCTCGGCCTCTGGGATCACCTCGTCCGACGTTCCGCAAAGAGCGACGCTCGCCGCGCCGGCGGCGTCCACGATCTCGAGCGGCGTGTAGCTGCAAAGGAAACCGACAAGGCGGTTACCTGCCTGTTTGAAGTCCTTGACGCGGATGAACGCCGCCTTGCGCTGCTCGTTGAACTCCTCGAACGTACGCGGAAGCGGCTGCTTGTCCTCGACCATCATTGGCTCCTCTCGACCGGCCCCTCGCCGGCACCGTAACCGTTATGTTTTCAAAAGCATAACCACTACGAGCCAAATTTAGGATCGGAATCCGTCGCGCC
>CAVDXJ010000336.1:0-2650 GCA_963612765.1 Oscillospiraceae bacterium | reverse complement strand
GCTGCGTCATGCTTTCGCCGGTTTCGACGCGGTGGTACTGGGCTTTTTTGTGGAGATCGATCGGGATGCGGATGCTGATGCCCTTCAACTCTTCCTTCTCGTTCCTGGGTGACTCAAGGTCGTTGTCCTGCATGTTTACTCCTTATTGGAAATGGGTACTATCATGCAAGCCTCCTCCTTACAACCGGCGTGATATTAAGTCCGCCTGAACACCTCGCCGTGAGATCCTGTTCGTTGAAAAACCGCCAGGCCGTTTCCCTCGCGCCATATGACGAGCCAATCTCCGGCATTGGCGATATGGCACTCCCTACTTCCGGACCATTCTCCGCTGAGCGTGTGCATCATATGGCGCCGCTTGAGTGTCTTGATTGCCTCGGGCGTGTCGAGCAGGACGAGGTCGACCAACTCGTAAAGAGGCTCGAGGTCGACATGTTTTCTCTCCAGCCTTTTCACGTCGCGCTTGAACTGGGACGTGTAGTCCGGCGCGAGGCTCATTGGACCCCCATGGAGGCGAACATCTCCTTGGCGGAGGGGTAGCCCTTCCCGCCCGCGGCGATGATTTTCTTGGCCTCCTCGATGGACGCCAAGGACTCGTCGTTCGGGGCAGGATACTCAAGGGCGAGGGGGATCCTGTTCTCGCGGACTATCTGCTTCATGTATGCCCGCAGCACGCTGGACAGATCGAACCCGAAGTCCTCCGCGATCGACGCGGCGCGGCTCTTCGTGTAGTCGTCTACCCTTATGGTTACTGATGAGCTCATCATCGACCTCCTGGATACTGCTTTGTAGATCAATGATACCATTTTGTCTTACATTGTATACAAGATGCATTCAGACTAGGTTACAAATTGGTAGAAATGACCGCTTTGGCTTCCAGAATCATCTGAAGGGCGCACGCGACGGCGACGCAGCATCTAAATCGCGGATACGCGACTTCGCTGCGCCCGAAATCGGCTAATATCGCGTCCCAAGACACAATGAATCGGCTAAATAGCAGATTCGTTGCGGCCGCCGCCGTCGAGGAGGCTGTTAAGATTGGGGCGGTATTCCCAAATTTAACAACCAGTGGATTCGACGGAAGAACTAGAACAAGACAATGGGAGGCGGTCTCACGTACATCGAGCGCGAGGAGGCGCGATGGCTGATGTCCCCCTTGAACTCGTAGAGGTGCCGCCGACGAAGAAGTTCAAGCGTGAGCTGGGATGGAGGTAGACATGAACGGAATCGTTGCCGAGAACGGCAAGGTCGTGACCGACGAGATGATTGCCGACTGGGAGAGCGCGCTTGAGCGCGACGAGTGGCCGAGCGGTTGGGTCAACGTCGGCGAGATCGTCGAGGGCAAGCTTCCGAAGGCCGCCCCCGAGACCGTGACGCTGTCGCTCAAGGTCCCGGCCGCCATGAAGCGGGCGCTTGAGAAAGAAGCGAAGGCCGAAGGGAAATCGACTGGCGCATACGCCCGCGGAATTCTCGCCGATGGCCTCATGGCCATAGCGTAAATAGGCAAAATGAAAAAGCCTCAGCAGAGCACAATAAAAAGGGTCTATATAGAATGTATATACGTTCTATATAGACCCTCCCTCATAAATCCTGCTTCACCTGGGCGAACGTCAATGTTCTAAATCTTCCTTTTGCTCCGTCGGGGCGGCGATCAACAGCCGAGCTGTTCCCGCAGCCATTCCTCGAAGGCGTCGGCCCGCTTTGCCGCCAGCTCGTAGGCCTCCTCGTCCTCGCGGCTGCCCACGACTACCACGGCCATCTTCCCGTTGAGTTCCGCTAAACGGTAAATAACCCTGATCCCGGCACCCTTGAGCTTGATCTTCATGAAGCCGGTGAGGTTGCGGCCGCCCTTGTTGCCCAAGGGGTCGCCGTGCCCGCCCTTTTCCCGGGGCAAAGGGTTGCGCGAGACCTTCTCGATGGCCTTCAGCGCCAATACTCTCCTGGAGCCGTCGAGGTCAGCGAGGTCGTTCTCGGCCTCGGGGTACAGCAGGACCTCCCAAGCGCTCACTCGAACTCCACCTCATCAATCGCGTCGAGGTCGGCTTGCGAGACGCCCAGCCTTTCCATCGCCTCGGCGAGGGGCACCAGGTCCTCTTCCGAATGAGCGGAAACACGGCTAAGGGCGAGGCTGAGGAGCTTCAGGTCCTCCTCGGCCTCCTTCGCGCGCCGGTACTCTCCCGGGGTCACGATGACGAAAGCGGGCGCGTTTCGCCTAAGGACCACGACCGGGTTGTCTTCCGCTACCTTCGAGAAGGCGGCAGAGCTCTTTCCATGGCTGAAATCGCTGATTGGGACGATGTTGTCTAACATTTGCAATGCCGGCATATTTTGCTCCCTAGAGTGAATTCGGAGATGAATTCATTTTAGCACTACTTACAAATAGTGCCTTGCGCCAATCAGCGCCCTGCCGTAAAAATGGCCTATATAGAATGTATATACATTCTATATAGGCCATCTGCAGAAACCCCACTTCACCTGCGTGAACGTCAACGGCTGGTCCCGCCGCGCGACGGGGCGGCGCCTGTGTGTTCGCCCGTCTCCGCAGACCTCTCGGCCGCCGCTCGCTGCGCCGAGATGGGGAGGGGCGGGTGCGGCTCGTCCCGGAGCGCGGCCAGCTCCTCCAGCTCCTCCCGGGACACGTCCATGCAATAGA
>CAVDXJ010000335.1:0-2653 GCA_963612765.1 Oscillospiraceae bacterium | reverse complement strand
AGCACGAGCTGCGCGGGGTAGCGGCGCTCGGTCTCGTCCAAACGGTGTGGCTTGCCCTGGCTCCAGTCAAGGTCGACGGCGTCGAGGGCACGGACCTGACCCTCCTCGTCAAGCAGGATGCGCAGGGTGTCGATACCCCACTCGCGCATCTCGCCACCCATCATCTGGATAGCCTCGGCCTGGCCGTAGTCGGTCTTCTTGACGTTGGGCCACTGCGGCCATGCGTTGGAAGCCGCGGGCTTGTCGGGGGCGGCGGGCATGAACTCGAACTGACGAACCGACTTGGCACCCTGGCGCACAGCGGTGCCGATGCAGTCGTTGCCGGTGTCGCCGCCGCCGATGACGATGACGTCCTTGCCGGCCGCGTTGATGGCGGGAGCACCACCGTCAAGCACGGACTTGGTGGCAGCCGTCAGGTAGTCGACGGGCGTAGACCACGCCGCCTGCGGCCAGGCCCTCGGCAAAGCCGACGGCAGAAAGACCGCGCGGAGCCTGGGCGCCGGCCGCCACCACGACAGCGTCGAACTCGGCCTTGAGGCCGGCGGCCACGGCCGCGTCGCTCGCGTCGGTGGAAAGACGAAACTCGATGCCCAGCTCACGCATGAGATTGACGCGGCGGTCGACCACGGACTTCTCGAGCTTCATGTTGGGGATGCCGTACATGAGAAGGCCACCGGCACGGTCGGACTTCTCGATAACGCTCACGCGGGCGCCGCGGCGAGCAAGGTCCCACGCGGCTGCCAGGCCGGCGGGGCCGGAGCCCACGACGGCGACGGAGGGGGCGTCTGCAGCGGCGGGCTCGAAGCGCCTGGGGCCGCCCATCTCCCACTCGCGGTCAGAGATGGCGCGCTCGTTGTCGTGGATCGTCTCGGCCTCGTCATCGCGGCCCAGGTTGCAGGCCGCCTCGCACAGGGCGGGGCACACGCGGCTGGTGAACTCGGGAAGCGGCGAGGTAAGCGCCAGGCGCTCGGCCGCCTCCTTCCAAAGGCCACGGTAGACCAGGTCGTTCCACTCGGGGATGAGGTTGTGCAGCGGGCAGCCGGAGGGGCGGGCTTTGCCAAACGAGACACCCGTCTGGCAGAAGGCGACGCCGCACATCATGCAGCGGCTGGCCTGCGTGCGCTGCTCATCGTGAGAAAGATTGACGTAGAGCTCGTCGTAGTCCTTGACGCGCTCCTCGACCGGGCGCAGGCTGTGCGCCTTGCGGCCCTCTTTAAGAAAAGCACCGGGTTTTCCCATGGTTACCTTGCCTCCTTCATAGCATCAAAGGCGTACTGCAAGGCGTCCTGGTGGGAAGCGCCGCGAGCCTCGGCCTCGGCAACGTAGTTCAATACGCGCTCGTAGTCTCTGGGGATGACCTTCACGAAGTTCTTGGAAATGGTCTTGAAGCGGTAGAGCATCTTGATGCCGCGCGGAGAAGAGGTGCGCAGCGCGTGCTCCTCGATCAAGCTGTGGATGAGCTCGATCTCGTCCTCGCTGGGCTTCTTGAGCTCGACCATCTCGTGGTTGCAGCGAGAAGACAGCGTGCCGTACTCGTCAAAGACGTAGGCCACGCCGCCGCTCATGCCGGCCGCGAAGTTAAGGCCAACCTCGCCCAGGATAAGGGCGGTGCCGCCGGTCATGTACTCGCAGCCGTGGTTGCCGCAGCCCTCGACCACCACCGTGGCGCCGGAGTTGCGCACGGCAAAGCGCTGACCGGCCAGGCCGTTGATGAAGCCGCGGCCGCTCGTGGCGCCGTAGAAGGCCACGTTGCCGATGACGATGTTCTCGTCGAACTTGTACGTGGCCGCCTCGGACGGGCGCACCGAGAGGATGCCGCCAGAAAGGCCCTTACCAAAGTAGTCGTTGGCGTCGCCCGAGATGTTCAAGGTGATGCCGGCCGGCAGGTAGGCGCCAAAGGACTGGCCGCCCGAGCCGTCGCAGTCGATCACGATCGAGCCCTCGGGAAGACCGCCGGGGTGCTGCTTGGTGACCATCGAGCCCAGCAAGGTGCCCACGCAGCGGTTGACGTTGGCGATGTCTGCGTGGAAGTGAATGGGCTCCAGGTGCGCGCGGGCACTTGCCGTGTAGGGCACGAAGAGCGTGGAGTCCAGGGTCTTCTCGATCTCAAGGTCGGGCGCCATGGAAGGCAGGAAGTGCTTGCCGTCGGCACCGGGGATGGCCTTGCCGTACTCGTTGGTGTTGGTGGCGAGAAGATCGGTGAGGTCGATCGTGTTGGCTTTCCAGTTGCCCTCGACCTTGACCTGGCGCAGGTACTCGGCGTGGCCGACCATCTCGTCGACGGTGCGGAAGCCAAGGCGCGCCATGTACTCGCGCATCTCCTGGGCCACAAAGGTCATGAAGTTGACCACGTGCTCGGGCTTGCCGCCAAAGCGGCCGCGCAGCTTGCAGTTCTGGGTGGCGACGCCGGCCGGGCAGGTGTCCTGCTGGCAGTCGCGCTGCATAAGGCAGCCGCAAACGACCAGCGGCATGGTGGCAAAGCCAAACTCCTCGGCGCCGAGAAGGGCGGCTATAGCGACGTCGCGGCCGCTCATGAGCTTGCCGTCCGTCTCGACAACGACGCGGGAACGCAGGCCGTTCAAGAGCAGAGTCTGCTGAGTCTCGGCCAGGCCGATCTCAAACGGGATGCCGGCGTGGTAGATGGAGTCGCGGG
>CAVDXJ010000334.1:0-2654 GCA_963612765.1 Oscillospiraceae bacterium | reverse complement strand
TGGTGGCGCTCGGCGATCCTAAAGCTGGTGAAGAAGTGCTCGAAGGCGTTGGCGACCAGGGCCGGGACGGTCGAGATGAGCATGAGCAGGGCGTACACAGGGCGACTCCTAGTTGGCCTGGTCCGGCGAGACGGTCGCGAACTTGGCGACCAGCTTGGTGAGAAGGTCGACCGTGATCTCCAGGCTCTTGACCGGGATGAACTCGCGCACAGAGTGCGCGTTGTAGCCGCCGGTCGCGATGTTGGGGCACGGCAACCCGCGGAAGGTCAGCTGCGCGCCGTCGGTGCCGCCGCGGGCGGGAACCAGCACGGGTTCGATGCCCACCTCGCGGTTTGCCTCGACCGCAAAGTCAACCAAGCACTGGTCAGAGGGGCCAAACTTCTCTGCCATGTTGCGGTACTGTTGGCGCACTGCCACCTCGACGGTGCCCTCGCCGTAGCGGGCGTTCATGAAAGCGGCGATGCGGCGCAGCATGGCCTCGCGCTCGTCGAAGGCCGCCGCATCGAAGTCACGCAGGATGTAGTGCAGGTGGACCTCGTCGGCCGTGCCGGTGATCTCCATGGGGTGGTAGTAGCCCTCACGGCCCTCGGTGTGCTCGGGGCGCTCGGCGGCGGGCACCATCTGCTGGAACTCGCAGGCCAGCGTGATGGCGTTGACCATGATGTTCTTGGCGGCGCCGGGGTGGACCACCGTTCCGTGGAAGGTCACATCGGCCGCGGAGGCGCTAAAGCACTCGAAGTTGATCTCGCCCAGGGTCTCGCCGTCCACGGTGTAGCCCCACTTGGCGCCCAGCTTGTCCAGGTCGAGAAGGGCGGCGCCGTGACCAATCTCTTCGTCGGGCACAAAGGCGATCTTCAGCGTGGGGTGCGCCAACTCGGGGTTTGCCACCAGGCGGGCGAGAAGGGCGCAGATCTCGGCCACGCCGGCCTTGTCGTCTGCCGAGAGAAGCGTGGTGCCGTCGGAGCACACGATGTCCTGGCCCACGAACTTGGCCAGGTCGGGCACCTTATCGGGGCTCGTCTCGATGCTGACGCCGTCCACGACGCCGGCAACCAAAGGCCCGCCCTCGTAGTGCACGACGTGCGGCTTCACGCCGGCGGCCGGCGCGTCGGGGGCCGAGTCGATGTGCGAGCACAGCATCAGCGCAGGGGCCTTCTCGGCGCCGGCCGAGGCGGGCAGGGTCGCCGTCACATAGGCGTGCTCGTCGACGGCCACGTCAACGCAGCCGATGGCGGCCAGCTCTTCTCCCAGCACGCGGGCCATCTCGTGCTGGCGCGGGGTCGAGGGCGTCTGGGCCTCGTTCTCCTCGTCGGACTGGGAATCTACCTGCACGTAGCGCATGAAGCGCTCAAGAACATCACTCATTTAAGCATCGACCTTTCCTTGGTTGTTTCGCAGGTCTAAGAATAGCGGCTCGAGGTAAGCCGCGACGCCGGATTCGTCGCATGATTTGGTAACGTGGTCGGCCGCCTCAAGGGCACACGGCAGCGAATTGGCCATCGCCACGCCGTCGCCCGCGGCCTCGAGCATCGTGAGGTCGTTGCCCGAGTCGCCAAAGGCCACGGTATCGGCCACATCGATGCCCAGGTGGTCGCACAGCCACGCCAGGCCCGCGCCCTTGTGGGCGTCCGCGTCCGTGATTTCGATGTTGGTAGGCAAAGACGAGGTGCGGAGCAAGCTGGGGTTGGCGTCCACCACGTCCCAAACCTGCTGCTTAGAGGCCTCGTCCAGGTAGAACACGTTGACGCGGCACACCGAGCCGCAGCTGGCCAGAAGCTCCTCGAAGCTGCCGTCGTAGCGCTCGCGCACGGCCTTGATCTGCACGCGCGTGGGCTCGTCGATGCCCATCTCGTCCAGGTAGCGCCAGCGATCGGCAAAGGTGTAGACCTTGCCGTCGGCAAAGAGGTCGAAGGTCACCGGCAGGTCCTTGACCTGGTCATACAGGCTTGCGACGAGGCTCTTCTCAAGCGCGACCTCACGCAGGACCTCCATCGAGTTAGCGTCGCACACCAAGGCGCCGTTGCAGCAGATGGCGTACTTCACGCAGTCGTGGGCCATCATCTGGGCAGGCACGCCGTTGATGTTTCGACCGGTGCAGGGCACAAACTGGACCCCCAGCTCATCGGCCTGGCCCAAGGCCCGCTCGTTCTTCTCGCTTATGGCTTTGTGCGAGTCAAGAAACGTGCCGTCCATATCAACAAAGACCAGCTTAAGCATGGTGGGGTCCTCCTCAGCGGCAGCGCGGGCGCCTCCGGTTTCTTAAACGGTGACATTTTAAACCCCGCAGGCCTTCTCGCCACCCCAAGACACAAAACGAGCCCGGGCCGCCGTAGCGACTCGGGCCCGCGAAAGATGGGCTCGGTTATGCGAGAAGGGCGCTAGGCCGCGGGCTCAACCGCGGGCATCGCGGGCTCGGCAGCCGGGTTGACGGGCTGGGCCAGGACGGTGCCCTCGGGGAAGGCGCGGCGGAAGAGCCAACGGGCGACGGGGCCCGCAACCAGCAGGTTCCAGGGCAGGGCCATGATGAAGTTCCAGGGGATGTTGGTCAGCCACGCCATGGGGACGATGGCCAGGGTACCCGCGTGGAAGGCACCCTCGAAGGCGCCGTAGAGCGACATGATGAAGACCATGGGGAAGACCATGCAGGTAGAAAC
>CAVDXJ010000333.1:0-2656 GCA_963612765.1 Oscillospiraceae bacterium | reverse complement strand
GCCACACCGGCCGCGATAAGGGCCGAGTTGAACCCCACGATAAAGCGGTAGTCCTTGTGAATGCGCTCCATCAAGCGGTCGGCCAGCACGCGCATGGTGACCAGCGACTCAAGGGATGAGTCATGTACCAGCACGTCTGCCACGGCGCGGGCGATGTCGCTGGCGTCGGACATCGCGACCGACACGTCGGCCGCAGCCAACGCCGGCGAGTCGTTGATGCCGTCGCCCACCATGACCACGGTGTGGCCCTCGTCCTTCAGGCGCTGCACATGGGAAGCCTTGTCCTCGGGCAGGACCTGGGCAAAGTAGCCGTCCAGGCGCAGGTCGGAAGCCACATGGCGCGCACAGGCCTCGGAGTCGCCCGTGATCATCACGAGGTTCGTGAAGCCCAGCTCACGCAAACGGCGAAGGACCTGACGGGCCTCGGCACGGGGCGGGTCGCTGATGCAGATGCAGCCCAAGAGCGCACGGTTCTTGGCGATGTAGATCACCGACGACGCCCCTGCCTCGACGGCGAGAAGTTCGTCCAACCCCGCGGGCTTCTCGACACCCTCGTCCTCGAAGACAAAGTGCGCGCTGCCGATGCACACGTCGTCACCCTCGACGCGCGTGGCGATGCCGTGGGCAACGACGTAGCGCACTTCGGCGTGGAGCTCCTGCTCGTGCATCAAGCCGCGGGCCTGGGCCTCGGCCACGATGGCGCGGGCCATGCTGTGCGGGAAATGCTCCTCGATGCAGGCCGAGAGGCGCAGGATGTCTTCCTCGGTGGCGCCCGAGCAGCTGATCACGCGGCTCACGGCGGGCGTCGCGTTGGTCAGGGTCCCCGTCTTGTCAAAGACCACGGTATCGGCCGCGGCCAGGGCCTCAAGGTACTTGCCGCCGCGCACGGTGAAGCCGCGGCGCGTGGCCTCGTCCATGGCGCTCATGACGGCCAGCGGCGTCGAGAGCTTGATCGCGCACGAGTAGTCCACCATCAACACGGCCATCGCCTTGTTGAGGTTGCGCGTGAGGGCGAGAATCCCAAAGAAGGCCAGGAAGCTGTAGGGCACGAGGCCGTCGGCGAGCTTCTCGGCGCGCGACTGGACGCCGGCCTTGAGCTCGCTGGACTCCTCGACCAGGCTCACGATGCCATCGATACGGGCGCATCCCGGAGGCGCGGTCACGCTCACCTTAAGGTCGCCGTTCTCCAGAGCCGTACCCGCGAAGACCGTCGATCCAGCCTCCTTGCGTACCAGCGCGGCCTCGCCGGTCATCGAGGACTCGTCGATCTCGCCCTGGCCGTCGACCACCACGCCGTCGACGGGCAGGACCTGGCCCGCGCCCAGGTGAAGCACCATGCCTCGGCGCACGTCCTCGGTTCGCACCTGGACATCCTGGCCGTCGACCACGGCCCACACACTCTCGCTGCGCACGATCATGCCATCGCGAAGCGCCAGGTGGGTGCGCGACTGCACGTGCTCTTCCATCAGCCCCGAGAGGGACAAAAGGAAACTGATCGTGCCCGCCTCGCTAAACTGGCGGCGCAGGCACGAGACCGCGATGGCGGTGGCGTCCAGGACCTCGACGGTTATCTCGCCGGCCAACAAGTGGCGCAAACCTTCGATCACATAGCCCACGGCGCTTAAGCCGGTGATGACGGCACGCACGGGCGCAGGCAAAAGCACGCGCTTGATGATGCGCCAGGCAATGAGGTTACCCACCTCCACCTGGAAGCGGTTGTTCTCGAGGCTTACCTCAAGGGCGCCCTCCCGCGCGCCCAGGCCCACCTCGGCTTTTGGCAGCGCCAGTGGGTCCAGCGCCCGGACGGCGACCAAGACGGATTCGCGCACGGCGGGTTCAAAGGTTATGAGAATGGAGCCCACAGAAGGATGGACCTCGGCGGTGCGGACACCGTCGAGGCCCATGAGCTGATATGAGACGCCGCGGGCCTCTTCGCAAGTAAAGAGGTTGCGACCGCAGCGCAGGCGAATCCTTCCGGGGATCTCCGAGACGATGTCGAAGACCATGGTGGATTTAAGCCTCGGCTCCCTCGGCGTCGACCTTGGCGGTGACCTCGGCGCGGATGTCGGCCTCAAGGGCGGCCAGGCGGTCGGCCACGGCGGCGTCGATCTTGGCCTGGCGACGGGCCTCGGCGCAGGCGTCGTTGGCGTCGTCGACGATGGCCTGGGTCTCGCTGGTCACGGCGTCGGAAACCTTGATGCCGGCAGTGGTGACGGCAACAGCGGCCTTGTGAAGAGCGCCGCAGTTAGCAAGTCCTGCGACGGCGGCGGCGCCCGCGGCGCCCATAGCGACGAACCAACCAGTCTTCATGATGTTCTCCCAACGTGTGGATTGACGGATTGTCACTGCCCATTATGGGCCTGTTGGCGGCGGTTGCTAAGCGATGCTCCATTTAGACGAACCGCAGCTAACTTCAACTATAGCTAACTCTGGCAGGGCCGTTGGCATGGATAGGTCGGCGGCGAGAAGGCCGCGCGGGGGTCTTCTCGCTAGAAAAACGCGGTGCGGGCGCAAGGCGAGGCGCCTCTTGCTACAAAAATGACGAGCGGGCGCTGACGAGGTCGCCGTTTGCTAGAAAAACGCGGTCCGGGCGCCGTAAACACTGCGCCCAGTCGACGATTTTGTAGCGAGAAGCCCTTGTCAGAGCGCCCGGTCG
>CAVDXJ010000332.1:0-2663 GCA_963612765.1 Oscillospiraceae bacterium | reverse complement strand
AGTACTCCTTCTTGTCCTTGCCGGCGATGCCGATGACGGCGAGCGCGGTGAGCGCGGCAGACAAGATGATGACCAGCGGGATCAAGAAGTTGAAGAAGGCCTCGGTGCCAAAGCCCACGTTGCCGCCCACGATCGAGGCCACGGCCATGGTGACGCCCATGCCCACCAAGGACGCGATGGTGTTGAACAACGTGAAGGTGGGGCGCTGCTTGGGGTCGTTGGTCAGGCACGTCTGGCCCGAGCGCGTGCACGACGTCTGGATCGAGTAACCCACCATCAGCAGGATGTAGAACAGGGTATAGACCACGTACTTCACGACGGTCGCGTCTGCCGGGATCAGGCGCGTGCCGTAGAAGAGAAGAAGCGACGAGACGATCATCACCACGTTGCCCAGGACCATGAACGGGCGGAACTTGCCGAACTTGGTCTCGGTGCGGTCGATCATCATGCCCACGATGGGGTCGATGAAGGCGTCGAGCGCGCGCGTGACCGTGACCATGGTGGTCGCGAAGGCAAGGACCAGGCCCAACACGCCGTTGGCGTAGTAGGCGATGTAGTTCATGAGAAGGACGTAGTAGACGTTGGTCGCGCCGTTGTTGAACGGGAAGAGAACGAGCTGGTAGAGCTTGGCCTGGTTAAGACCAGAGGTCGCGCCGCCGCTCGCCTCCTTCTCACCTTGTGACTGGGTTTTATCTGCCATGTGCGGATCCTTCCTTCGGCTAGGCACGCTGGTCGTGGCACGGGTGCGGGTACGGGGCCGCCCGCTGCAGCGGGTCGCGGACCCCATGGGTTAATAGAAACGCGGGCCGCCTGCGACGGGTAGTCAGGCGGCCCGCCAAAAAGGGCAGGGACGGGCAAGGAAAGGGGAAGAAAATCCCGCCCTACCCTACCTTGGGGCCCGCGCCGCCTCGAGGGGGAACGCGGCGCGCGGGCCCCGCCAGGTCTTCTCGCCTAGGCCTTCTTAGCGATAGGCAGGAAGCAACCGACGGTGAGAACGACGGCGGACAAAACCATGCCGGCGGCCGAAACCACGGCGGCGTAGAACATCTGCCAGCCGGTGGTGTCCATGGAGTTCCACGAGAACAGGCCCGAGATGGTCAGGGCGCGGGAGGCCACGACCTGCACGCCGCAGTAGACGAGAAGGAAGATGGCGACGGCCAGGGCGAAGAGGGCGACAAGGCCCGGGCCCTTCTCGGCGCGCTGCATGTCGGTGTAGACGGCCACGCCCACAAGTGCGATGGCAACGACGGCCAGCACACAGGTGAGGGCGATGCCGGCGAACTCGTAGCCGGCGCCAAAGCTGTTGGACACGAACATGGCGACGATGCCCACCACGGCCAGGATGATGGCCACGACGTCGGCGTAGAGGCCGGCGCCCTTCTTAACGGATGCGGATGCCATAGTTTAAGCCTCCTTCTTCTCGCTCTTGCGCGAGCTCGCGACCGCAGAGGCGGCGGCGCCGACGGCAAACACGCCAAAGGCGGCTGCAGCACCCAGGTAGGCTCCGCGCCACCAGGTCATCTGCTTCTCCATGCGGGTCGTGCTGTTGTAACGGTTGACCAGGTTGGACTGGGTCATGGCGTAAAGGACCATGTGCGCGGACTCCTTGACGGCCTTCTGCACGGTGGCGTCGCCGGCGACCTTGGCCGCGCCGATGGTCACGCCGTCGAGCTGGCTGGCAAAGGTCGAGCAGTTCTCCAGGGTGGTGGAGTTGTAGAAGCCCGAGATGCCGCGGGTGTCGAAGCAGGTGGTGCCGGCGACCAGGACAGAGGTCCACAGGTCGGTGTCGTCGTAGATGTCGGTGACGGCGTAGCCGCGGAAGCCCCACTCGTTCTTAAGGATGTCGGTCATGAGGCCGGTCGAGCAGGTGCACTCGACGGGGCCGACCTTGGAGAAGGACGTCATGAGGCCGGTCATGTTGGCGTTGTGGGTCTCGGTGTCGTAGTCGGTGGCCTCGAAGGCGATCTGCCAGCCGCGCAGCTCGTTCTCGCGGGCCTGCTGCTCGGTCATGTAGGGTGCGACGCCGGCGCGGTTGGTCTCCTGGTCGTTGAAGGCAAAGTGCTTGGGCGAGGCGATCAGGCCGTACTCAAGGGCGCCCATCGAGTACTCCATGGCGCAGTTGCCGCAGACGATGGGGTCCTCGGCGTAGTACTCGCCGGTGCGGCCGTTGTACTGGTGACGGTGGACGTTGAGTCCCGGGCCCCAGAGCATGGCGATGCCGGTGAAGAGGCTCTCCTCGCCAATGAACTCGCCCATCTCGAAGTACAGGGAGTTGTTGAACGAGGCAGCGGTCAGAGGCGCGTTGCCAAAGACGGCGCCGTTCCACGCGCCGTTGGCGTCGGAGGTCGAGATGGTCCAGGGGGCATCGGTGTCCTTGCTGGCGTTGAGGGCAAGCACGATGCCGTTGCCGGCGTTCTCGGTGAGGTAGTGCTCCTGCAGGCCGATCGAGGACAGGCCGGGGATGGACGGGCCGCCGAAGGTCGCGATGTAGAGGGCCTCCTCAAGCGTGATCTTGTCGAGAAGCTCGGACCAGGCCTCGTCGTCGTACTCCTTGCCGGCCATGTCGTAGAACATGAGGCTGGACTCCTGGCCCCACTTGACGTCGGACACGTCGTCGTCGGTCTTGAGGTCGTAGTAGTGGCCGTTGAGCTTGTCGATGAGGT
>CAVDXJ010000331.1:0-2663 GCA_963612765.1 Oscillospiraceae bacterium | reverse complement strand
ATCATGCCCTGCAGCGTGGCCAGCATGTTGTTGACGGCGCACTTGACCTCGCGCAGGTTGCCGCCTTGCAGGTAGGTCATGCCGCAGCACGAGCCGGCGCCGCCCGCGATGCCGCTGCCGCACAGCGGCGACAGGCGGCCCATGTACTCCTTGATGTGGATGACGACCAAAAACGACATCGCCAGCGCGCGGGCCAGGTCTTCGTCGGTCGATCCCAGGACGCGGGCCAGCTCGATGATGGGCACCGAGCTGGCGATGCCCTGGTTGCCGCTTCCCGCGCAGGTCATGACCGAGAGCGGGCAGCCGCCCATGCGTGCGTCGGAGCCCGCCGCCGTGGCCGAGATAAGCCGCAGGGCCAAGTTGTTGAGAAGAACGCCGCGGGTGTTGGCGCCCGCGCCCATGCGTTTGCCCACTTCAAGGCCGTAGTTGCCCGAGAGCCCCTCTTGGCTCACCCGGGTGTTCATCTCCACGCAGTCCAGAAGGAAGGCGATGTCGTCAAAAGGCACAGTGGTCGCAAAGTCGTAGATGCCGTCGATGGTGAGGCCCGTGCCCGAGTCCCCCGCCGCGCCGGCGATCGAAAGCGGCTTATCTACCAGGACTTCATTGTTCTTCTCGACACGCACGACGTTGGTGTGGTCGCGACACACCACCACGCGGGCGGTGTCGGCGCCGTCGGTTACCTGGGCCTCGATGTAGAGAGCTTCGTCGGTCTGCTTTTGCTCCACGTGGATGATGTGGGCATCGACCATGGCCTTGGCCTCGTCCAGCTGAGCCGGCGAGAAACCCTGCAGGACCTCGAGCTTCTTGGCCGATTGGCGCACCACGCAGCCTAACGCGGCAGCGATCTCGATGCCCACCATGCCGGTGCCGGGAATGCCCACGCCCAGCGCGTTCTTGATGATGTTGGCAGAAAGGCGCAGGTCAACGGCGACGGGGGCGCCCGCAAGTTGCTCGGCCGCCAGGCTCGCCGCAAAAGCCACGGCCACGGGCTCGGTGCAGCCCTCGGCAGGCACGATTTCCTTCTTGAGCAGGGCAATGTAGTCGACCATGGCGTCTCCGTTCGTCTTTGGTAGGTGCAACTATAGCGTGAAGTGGGATACTGAAGCGCATGAAAACCCGCGCGGCGCCGCGCGATTTGCGAAGGAGACGAAGCTATGACCAGCAGCTCTTCCAATACAGGCGACCAAAAGCCCATCGTCACCTACCGGCCGTTTGTCGCGGACGATTTCGAAGCCGCGGCCCGCCTGTTCCAGAACCAATGGTGCACCGAGATAAGCGACGAGGCCGGCCGCATCGCCAGCCAGGCAGACCTCTGCGGATACCTGGAGCAGGTCAACTGGGGAATTGTCGCCGAGAAACCCCAGGTAAGCGGCACGGCGGCGCAGCTCCTGGGCGTGGCCCTTCTCAGCATCAACGGCCAGCCGTGCCCCTGGGCACAGACCTGGACCGAGCGGCGAGAAGCCCTTCTTGCCCAGGCGGCGACGGACCCCTCTCTTCTAGCCGAGGTAAAAGGCGACCTCGGCATGATCGCGGAAGAGGGCCAGTTGGGGCGCGAGTACGCCGCATCCGGCCAGCTGGGGTCGGGCGCCGAGCTCAAGCTTTTGATCGTGAGCCCCGCGGCCCAGGGACTGGGCGTGGGCGGAAGGCTCTTCTCCGCCGCGCGCGAGGCCTCCTACGACGCGGCCGGCGGCGTGTTCCTTATCACCGACGACGGCTGCGACGTTGGCTTTTACGAGCACAAGGGCCTGACACGCATGGTTAGCCGGCCCTCGCAGATGGCGCAGGTCGCCTACCCGCAGGAAACGGGCGACTTCAACATCTACGTCTACGCAGAAGGCTCCGAGCAGCGATGACCGCAACAACGCCCAACAATCATCAGGTGGTCGGTCGTTTTGCGCCGACGCCTTCGGGCCGAATGCACCTTGGCAACGTTTTCTCGGCGTTGATGGCGTGGCTCGGCGCGCGGGCAGCGGGCGGCCAGATGATCCTGCGCATAGAGGACCTCGACACCCGCGCGCAGAACCCGCAGGTGGCCGACGCACTCATGCGAGACCTGGAGTGGCTGGGGCTTGACTGGGACCAGGGACCCTTCTACCAAAGCCAGCGCAAGGACCTCTACCAGGAGGCCATCGACAGCCTTGCCGCCCGCGGCCTCACCTACCCCTGCTTTTGCTCGCGGGCCGACATCCATGCGGCCAGCGCGCCACACGCCAGCGACGGTACCTACCTCTACCAGGGAACTTGTCGGAGTCTCTCCCCTGCCCAAGTCGCCGAGAAGACCGCCGTGCGGCCCCCGGCCACGCGTTTGATCGTGCCCGGCGCCGCCGACCCCGCCGGGACCATTGCTTTCACCGATCTGGTATACGGGCCGCAACGCGAGGTACTAGCCGCCGAGTGCGGCGACTTCATCATTCGTCGCAGCGACGGTGTCTTTGCCTACCAGCTGGCCGTCGTGGTCGACGACGGCCTTATGGGCGTCAACCAGGTCGTTCGCGGGATGGACCTTCTGGGGTCAAGCGCACGGCAAACCTATCTGGCCCGCCTTTTGGGTTTCGTGCCGCCCGCCTACGCCCACGTCCCCCTGCTGGTCGCCCCCGATGGGCGACGCCTTGCCAAACGCGAGAAGGACCTTGACCTGGGGGCATTGCGGGTGGCCGGGGTTT
>CAVDXJ010000330.1:0-2673 GCA_963612765.1 Oscillospiraceae bacterium | reverse complement strand
GCCTGAACCTCAACAGGTTCAGGCGCGGAAGCGGCCGGGGAAGGGGAGGGCTGAGGGCGAGCCTCGCGCTCAACAACACCTTTGATGGTAACCATGCCGCCATCGTCGGCGATGGATTCAGGCTCCTGCCCGCGCACTGCGTTTGCAGGCTTTTCCTTATTCTCTTCGCGCACAGCGAGGCGGGCCGGGGCGGACCCGCTATCGGCGGAAACCGTTACTCGCTGCGGAGTTTCCTCGGGGGGAATCGCCTCCTCATACGAGCCGCTGAGAAGCGAGTTCAATCCACGGCCAAGGCCGCTTCGTCCATTTTTAGCCACGAGCGATCACTTCCTTTGCAAGGTCCATATACGCCTGGGCGCCTTTTCCCGTTGGGTCGTACAGGTTAATGGGCTGTCCGTAGCTTGGAGCCTCGGAAAGCTTCACAGTACGAGGAATGAGCGTTTCGAACACCAGCCGATTGAAATAGCCGCGCACCTCGTTCACAACCTGGCGGGAAAGGGTCGTTCGTCCGTCATACATGGTCATGAGCACGCCGAAAATGTCCAGCGTCGGGTTGAGACGGGTTTTGACACGTTTCATTGAATCAAGAAGTTTTGTCACGCCTTCCAATGCGTAGAACTCACATTGGATGGGAATGAGGAGCTTGTCGGCCGCCACGAGGGCGTTGATAGTCAGCAAGCCGAGCGAGGGAGGGCAGTCAATGAAGATGTAATCATACTTGCCGCGAAGACTCCCAACGGCGTCTTTGAGGCGATTCTCGCGCGCCATCTCAGAAACAAGCTCCACCTCGGCGCCTGCGAGATTGATAGTGGCCGGAACCACGTCGAGTCCCTTGCAGACATCCGGGATAATAACGTCCTCAATGGAAACATCGTTGAGAAGCACATCGTAGATGCAATTGCCCACACGGCTCTTCTCGATGCCAAGACCGCTGGAGGAATTACCCTGGGGATCCAAATCAACGAGGAGAACCTGCTTCCCAAGCTCACCAAGCGCAGCAGAGAGATTGATGGCGGTCGTCGATTTGCCGACGCCACCTTTCTGGTTGATGATGGCCAAAATCTTCGTTTGACCAATCACATGAGTAACCGGCGCCTTGTCCTTATACGACTTCAGCGGAACGGGTTCGACGACGGGTATTTCCTCGATGGGCTCTTCGGGCTGAGCATCGCGCTCCACAACCTCAATGTGGTCAATAGCGATCTCATCCTCTATCTCATTCTCACGAACAAGCTCTTGCTCTTGCTGTATCGGTTCGGTGTTCTTCTTCTCCTTGCGGAAACCGTCAAAGAATCCCACGGGAACCCCCTTTCAGATAATCGTCTTCAGTATACCGTGTTTTAGAGACGGTACTCCCAGCAGAAAAGCGCACCTTCAATCAACTATGATGAACTTTGCAACCTTACCTAGAAATTGCGGACCCTCTGCGACAATATCGTTCCCTCGCCGGCCCGTTGGCTACAGGGGCTTCCTCTGAGCCAACCCTGTACGTCTTGGTAACTTCAGCGACGGCTTAGAGACCTTTTCGTAGCACAGGATGCGACGAACATATCCCTCCATCTCGAAGGTCTCATCATCAACAAGCGCCATGCCCACTTGCTTAGCGACGACCAAAGCGTGACCGAACTCATCTTCTTCGACATTCGCTTTGAAGCAAATTAAGCGACCCCCCTTCTTCAGGAGAGGAGAAGCGAGCTCAAGCAAAACGGACAGCTTCGAAAGGGCACGGGCGGACACTGCAGAGAACTCCCCCGCATGCTCCCTCCCGAAATCCTCGATACGTCCCGCATACGTCTCAACATTCGTAAGACCCAATTCATCGATAAACCCGTCGAGTATTCGAACCTTCTTCGTTACGGAATCGACGAGAACCGTCTGACGCTGGGTTTCGATTGCCAACGGCAAACCGGGGTAGCCGGCACCTGATCCTATATCCGCATACTTGCCCTCAGGACAATCCTGCAGGGCCTTCAACCCCAGAAGAGAATCCTTCACATGGAGGAGCATCCCGTCTTCCCATGAATCGATCCTAGTGATGTTCGTCGTCTTGTTCGCCTCGATAACGAGCTGGAGATGCTTTTCAAGAAGTTCATCATGCATAGGTTGGATACTCCTCACACTGTTTCACGTGAAACACACTCTACCGACTAAATCGGACAAGCCCCGTTTCAAGTCGCGAAGATTCAGATAAAACAAAAAGGGCTGCGCCGGCATTAACCGACACAGCCCTCGACAACAAGCGTTCAGGTCCTACAGGGGGAGCACCACAACATGACGGGCAGAGCCCTCGCCCTCCGAAGCGGTCTCGACACGATCGTCGTTACGTAACGCAATATGAACGATACGGCGCTCGTAGGGAGTCATGGGACGAAGCTTGACGCTATGGTTTTGACGCGCCGCCTTGTTCGCAGCGTTATGGGCGATGGATTCAAGCTTCTCGCGCTGACGGCCCTTGTAACCCTCAACGTCGACGATGACGGGATAGCGGAAGCCCATCGTGCGCACCGTAATGGCCGAAACCAGGAACTGGAGCGCATCAAGTGTCTTACCGTGACGTCCGATCAACACCGCCAAGTCGTCGCCGGTGATGTCGAGAATCAGCTCGCCCTCGTCACCCTCGTACTCGTCAATGGTAACTTCCCCGACATCGAAGTGCTTCAGGATATCCTGAAG
>CAVDXJ010000329.1:0-2674 GCA_963612765.1 Oscillospiraceae bacterium | reverse complement strand
TCGCTGGCACCTACAAGAAGGAGCGCCTCGAGGCTGGCAAGAAGTACTTCTCCGTGGCTTCCGGTGGCGGCACTGGCCGTACCCTGCACCCGGACAACATGGGCGCCGGCCCCGCCTCTTACGGCATGACCGACACCATGGGCCGTATGCACTCCGACGCCCAGTTCGCCGGCTCCTCCTCGGTGCCTGCGCACGTCGACATGATGGGCCTCATCGGCATGGGCAACAACCCCATGGTCGGTGCCACCGTCGCCTGCGCCGTTGCCGTCAACGCCGCTCTTAACGCCTAAGTTCTTCTCGCTCCCCGCGAATTCGAGCTTAGAAGGCCGTCGCCTACGGGCGGCGGCCTTTTTTGCTGCTGAGCGCACCGGGTCTTCGATGAAAAATGCGATATTGGGAAGCAAGCTTTGCTTTCGATGATCGTAGCCCTCCGCCCTTTTCTGCTGACCTGCGCTTTTACCGTTGAAAATCCACCGCTCCTCGAGAAATACGAAATCGGATTCCCAATATCGAATTTTCTTTCCTACGCTAGACCCGTTGATACCGTCGAATGGGAAGGAACGCCATGGATTTGGCTCTTTGCGGGACAAGCGCTTTTCGTTTCCATCGCACACCGCCGCAAATCCTGTCGTTTTACCCACCGCTTAAGACGGATCATCCCGACCCCAACCATCGCGCGATCGCGAGCTCGATAACAACGACCGAGCTGCTAGGGCTGCCGCTACAGCGCCTGGTCCTTGACCAGAATCGACGCCATAACTCGAGCCTCTACAACACTAGATACCTCAAGAATGAGTTGCCCCGCGGTTCGATCCAAGACACCGACTTCGGGTTTAGCGTCACCTCGCCGGCTGCGACGCTGCTCACTATGGCAGGCCGCGCGTCTCGCAATCACCTGTTGATGGCAACCTACGAATTCTGCGGGTCGTTTTCTGTCTTCAACCCATGCAGGCGGGTGGAATGCGATCTTGAGGCCGCCTATGAACAGGGGTTCATACGACCTGGCGAAGGGTGGCATCGCGTCGAGAACGTCGACGGCATGGGCACAAGTCTCTGGAGCAGGCGACCCCTTCTAACCCCCGAGGAGCTTAGGCGCTTTTGCGACCAAGCCGACGGTTTCCAGGGCATAAAGGACCTGCGCTGGGCCCTGTCTAATCTAACCGGAGTCACGGCCTCCCCTTTTGAGGTCCAGGCCTCAATGCTGCTCGGCCTTCCCAGAGCATACGGAGGCGAGGGCTTTCGCATTCTTAATAACCAGCGCATCCAGCTATCGCCCTCTGCCAGGACCCTTTACCCCTACAACTCCTGCTACGCGGACATCCTTATAGAGGGCGGCGGCAGCAATGCGGGCGTGATCATCGAATGTCAAGGTCGATCGGTTCATGCCAGCGAGGCGGCGTCCATTTCTGACTCCGATCGCACCACAGCGCTCATAAGCATGGGTTATGAGGTCATCTTAGTTACATACGACCAGATAACCAGCCTAAAGTCATTCAATACCGTACTGGACATCATCGCCAAGAAAGCTGCAATCCCGATTCGTCTCAAGACCAAGCGACAGCTGCAGGCCCAAAACGAGCTTCGTCGAGAAATTTTCATCGATTGGAACACTTTGTGTGCACAGCCGCGGGCCTCGAAGAATAAAAATGCGATATTGGGAAGCCAAATCTCAAGCAAACGTTGAATCGCACCCTGACAGCAACAAAACCGCAGGTCACCAGAAGGAGAAATGTTCATCTCCCCAGCAACCCGCGGTTTGGATTCCCAATAACGTCTTTTTTGCAGCCAGGGTCGCGCGCTACGCCTGCTGGCGCCTCACGAGGTCGGCAAAGAGGCCGTTTTTCTCGATAAGCTCTTCGTAGGTGCCGTCCTCGGCAATACGGCCGCCGTCGATAAGGACAATGCGCTCGCAGTGCCGGATCGTGGACAGGCGGTGCGCGATGACCAGACGGGTGCATTTAAGACTGTCCAGGCTCTCGCTCACGATGCGCTGCGTCACGTTGTCCAAGGCGCTCGTGGCCTCGTCGAACATGAGAATGCGGGGACGCCCCGCCACGGCGCGGGCAATCATCAGGCGCTGGCGCTGGCCTCCCGAGATTCCGCCGCCGCCCTCGGTGATCATAGTCTGCATACCCATAGGCATCGCGCGGATATCGTCGGCAAAGCCCGCCAGCTCGGCGGCTTTCCAGGCCTCCTCCTCGGTAAGGCCGGGGCAGCTGATGGCGATGTTCTCCAACACCGAGCCGCCAAAGAGCTTGCCGTCCTGCAGCACAACGCCGATATTGCGGCGCACGCTCTTGACGTCCAGTGACCGCAGGTCGCGCCGGTCATAGAGCACCGCCCCGCGCTGCGGCTCCTCGAAACCCAGAAGAAGGCGCATGAGGGTCGATTTGCCGCAGCCCGTCTTACCCACGATGGCCACGTAGCTTCCGGGCTTGACGGACAGCGAAAGGTCGTTGAGCACCGGCTGGCTGCCGTCCTTATAAGCAAACGTGACGTGGTCAAGCTCGAAACCTCCGCCCAGCCTGCGGATAGCCTCCTTGCCGCGCGACGGCTCGGGGACCGCGTCCAAGATTGGGGCGGCGCGCTCGAGGTTGGGCTTGATCGTCGCCAACTGGCTCGCTACCGAGGTAAGCGACGAGAAGGCTCCGCTCACCATGCCAAAAGCCGAGGT
>CAVDXJ010000328.1:0-2694 GCA_963612765.1 Oscillospiraceae bacterium | reverse complement strand
CCTCCTTCTTCTTGAGCTCGTCGCAAATCTGGTCGCGCAGGACCATGGCCTCGTCCACCAGGTGCAGGTCGTACAGGACAAAGATCTTCTCGGTGTCAAAGTTAAGCTGGCCGCAGACCTCGTCTTGCTTCTCGACGATGCGGATGCGCTCCTCGGGGACACCGGCCATGAGCAGGCGCATCTTAGAATCCAGGCGCCGCGGGCCCACGGCGACGATGTTGGTGATGCCGGGCTGGTTCAAGAACTCGAAGTCGGTGTCGTAGATCCAGGTGATGATCTCGGACGAGACCTTGTTGTCGTGGACGTCGTCGAGCATGATGACGACCTCTTTGCTGCCGCTCTCCTGGCCCACGTATCCAAAGACGCACGAGCACGCCACGGGGTTCTGGCCTTTGGCAAGGTGGGCGATGACCTGGGTTTTCCCAATCTGGCGCACCGAGAAGCGCGACTCGACGATCTGGGCGCCCTCGAAGCCCTTGCAAACCTGCTCGTGGGTGAGGCCCAGGGTGCGCAGGGCGGTGATGGCGGTCACCTGGTTGTACTCGTTAAGAACGGAGTTGCTCACCATGGGGTAGGTCTCGCTGCCCTGGGGCGTGGCCACCGTGAGCTTCTCGGCATCGAAGTCAAGCGCCGCATGGTAATCGGGCGTTGGCGAAGAATAGCCGCAGTTCTTGCAGTACGCGTTGCCAATGTGGTGGTAGCGCACGTAGTTGTAGTGCAACTTTTTATGGCACTGGGGGCAGATGCGCGCGTCGTTGATCAGGTTGGTGCCGTGGTCCTTGTCGGACGGCAGGCGGTCGATCGAAAAGTAGGTGCGCGGGTTGCCGTCACCCAGCCGCGAGCTGATGAGGTCGTCGGCGTTAAGGATCATGTGGGTGGTCGAGGGCAGGGCCTTCTCGATGTAGTTGAAGATGAACTCGGGGTGGGCGTTGCGCTGGATCGAGTCGCGGAAGAGGTTGGTGCACACCACATAGGTGGGGTTCAGGCGCGGGTAGATGAGCTGCGAGCTGCGCTCGTCGACCTCAAAGACGGCCAGGTCGAACTTGGCCTTGCCGCCCATGGTCGAGCCGCTGGCCAGCGCGGCCGCGATACCCGAGTTGATGTTGGCGCCCGCACGGTTGTTGAGCACCCGGTAGCCGTTCTTCTCCAGGACGTCCAAGATCATGTTGCAGGTGGTGGTCTTGCCGTTGGTGCCGGTGACGCAGATCACGGTCTTGGGCTTCTCGATGTGGCTCACGAAATCGGGGCAGATCTTGAGGGCAACCACGCCGGGAAAGAAGCTCGCCTGGCGGCCCAGGACGTGGAGCAGCGCGGTAGTGGCCCTGGCGCCAACCATGGCCACGCGGAATCTAAACTTGCTGGTCAATGTGTGTTCTCCTCTAGAAACGTTAGCCGTAAAAGGATAGCACGGGGTAGGGCGAGGCCTGCGGCGGCGGGGCGGTTAGCATGAAGGACGCATATGGCGGCGGCTACTTTGCCAGGCCCGCGCGGCGCAACAGCGGCAGGCGCACGGCCTGGTCGAAGGCCACGACGACGCCGAGAAGGGCCGCGGTGAAGACGAAGCCGGCGACGAGAAGGCCGGGGATGCCCGCTACGTAGCAGGCGGCGGCCAAGAACTGCTCGGAGATGGGCTCCCACAGCTCGTAGAAGAGGGCTTGGGCGATGTAGAAGCCCAGGACGCTTTGGGCCAGGCGGGTCGCGACGGCGGCGGCACGGGGGTCGGGTGCCGGGCGGCTGGCTTTGCGCGGGGCCACGGCAAGCACGACACTGGCCACGGCCAGGGCAAACGAGAGCGCCGAGGTCGACTTGAAGGAGCTTGCGACGAGCCAGGCCGCGTTGCCCGTCTCGGCCAGGGCGGCCTCGACGGCCAGGCAGGCGGCAGCGGTGAGGGCCAGGTAGTGGTGGGGATGCGCGGGTTTGGCAGGCTTCTCGGCAAGGCGACCGCCCACAAGGTAGGCGCACAGGTAGGTGGCCGCGCTTAGAAGCTTGCGCCACTCAAGAAGGCCGCGGTCGGCATCGCCTGGCGAGAAGAATGCCACGTAGAAGCTCACGACCAGAACGGCCGCGGTAAGGAGGCCGACCGCCGCGGCCGGGCGGCGAAGGCGCGACCAGATGGCGGCGATGATGGGCGTCGCGAAAATGAGGGCCAGGTAGACCCAGATGAACTCGAGGCTGCTTAAGAGCCAGGCGGGGCCGTACTCCAAAAGGCCGCCAAAAGGAACGAGCAGCGAGACGGCCGCGGAGAGGGCTGCGTAGAAGGCGACGGAGGCCAGGAGGGGAAGGGCTCTTCTCGCCGACTGCTTGAGCTGGGCCGCGTAGTTGCCGGGGGTGTCCGCCACCGCGATGGCTCGGGGCAAGAGGAAGTAGCCCGAGATCATGAAGAAGACGCTGTTGCCCCACGAGCCCAAAAGGTTGATGAAGCCCAGGATCGCGAACGTGGGCGTGCCCACGTGCAGGCCGGCGTCCAGCCAGCCCGAGCCCGTGACCTCGGCAAACCAGGGCTGGAAGGTATGGAAGAGCGCAATGCCCGCGATGGCGGCCAGGCGCAGGACCTCGACCGAGGGGTTGCGCGGCGCCGGTGCGCCCGCTTTCTCGTTAGCCATACGCTCCCCTTCCCGCGCCGCGCCCGTCTCGCAAAACCGCCCTTCAGGATACCAAAGCGCGCGCCTTCCCCTCTCCCCTCCCTCCCCCTCC
>CAVDXJ010000327.1:0-2702 GCA_963612765.1 Oscillospiraceae bacterium | reverse complement strand
TGTTGCCAACGACCAGGCCGAGGTCAAGGTCCGCGCCACCGGCGAGCGCTTTGACGTGGCTCTGGACGAGCTTGCCGCTTGGCTTGGCGAGAAGATCGTTCCTGCGCGCGCCTAGGCTTTTCTCGGCGCTTCACAGGCGCGAAAACGAAAGTTGCTATGCTGGTGCCCCGAGAGATCGGGGCACTTCTTTTGAGGGGTTCGAGGGGAGAAAACATGAACTACAGCGAGCTTGCGGCTTCGGCAAGGGGAAACATCGGGCCGTACTGCAAAGCATGCCCTAAGTGCGACGGGCGCGGGTGCCGCGGGCAGATTCCGGGGCCTGGCGCCAAGGGCTCGGGCACCGTGGCCATTCGCAATCATGAGGCCTGGCAGCGGGTGCTTGTCAATATGGACACGCTGCACCCGTACTTTGAGGCCGCGACCGGCGTCAACGTGCTGGGACGCGACCTGTCGCTCCCGGTGATGATCGGCCCCGTGGGCGATGTTCAGCGACACTACGGCGAGAAGTACGACACGGTTTCCTACAACGGGTGCATCCTTGAGGCGGCAAACGACTTTGGGACGCTGGCCTGGACCGGAGACGGCCTTGACCCGCAGATCATGACGAAGTCATGCGAGGCTATCGTCGGCATGGGCGGCGCGGGAGTCGTTACCGTGAAGCCGTGGGATGCTGTGACCCTGGAGCACAAGTTCGGCCAGGCGCTTGCCGCCAAACCGGCCGCCGTGGCCATGGACATCGACGCCGCGGGCTTGCCCTTCCTCAAGGGCCAGAACCCGCCCGCGGGCGCCAAGGACGCGAGGCAGATCGCCGAGGTTGCCACCGCCTGCCACGAGCAGGACGTTCCTTTTGTTCTCAAAGGCGTCATGACGCCCCGTGCGGCCGAGGTCGCCGCCCAGGCGGGCGCGGACGCAATCGTGGTCTCAAACCACGGCGGACGTGTCTTGGACGGCGTGCCCGCCACGGCAGAAGTCCTGCCTTACATTGCTACGGCGGTAGGGGAGGACATCGAGATCTTGGTCGACGGCGGTATCCGCACCGGCCTTGATGTCTTCCGGGCGCTGGCACTCGGCGCGAACGCCGTCCTTGTGTGCCGCCCCTTCGTTGTCGCGGCCTTTGGCGGCGGCGAGCAAGGCGTCAAGGACTACCTGTCCCAGCTCCAGCACGAACTCGCCGACACCATGGAGATGTGCGGCACTGCCACGATCGCCGACATCACCAGTGAGATGCTTTTCGAAGCCCGCCGCTAGCCGCACCTTGAAAATACGCCGTTCTCTGTAGCTTTTCCAAAATAAGGGCCGTTCTCTGTACTGAGAACGGCCTTAGTTACTAGATACAGCCTCAGAACCCACAGAGAACGGCGCGTTTCTCAGTGGCAACGGCTCTGACCCACAGAGAACAAGCGATTTGCAAGTCAAGTCCTGGGCGACGTATAAAAACGCCCCCGCGCATCAACTGGCGCGGGGGCGTGTGCTTTTATGGTGGGCCCAGCAGGATTCGAACCTGCAACCCAGGGATTATGAGTCCCCTGCGCTAACCGTTGCGCCATGAGCCCGTTTATGAAAAAAGCGACGACCGAAGCCGCCGCTCTAAATTACATGGTGGAGAATAGGGGGTTCGAACCCCTGACCTCGTGACTGCCAGTCACGCGCTCTCCCAACTGAGCTAATTCCCCGTGCTTGGTGCGGGGATTACTATAGCAAAACTCTGCGGCCATACAAGCGAGAATTTCAAAATTTTTTCTCTGTGCGGATTTGGAAGTATCCCTTAGTATTGAATATCGTTTATAGGCCTGGGTTTTCCTGGCCTTTTCTTTTGAACGCCCAAGGCCGTTTTTAGGTCGAATGTTAGGAAGCACATGACGCAAACCAATAACGAGTCCGTGTCGACGTTTGCCGAGCTTGGACTTTCCAAAGAGGTTCTTGCTGCTGTCGAGGCCCTCGGCTACGCAAGCCCTACGCCTATCCAGGCACAGGCGATTCCCGTTGTCTTGCAAGGACGAGACCTTCTGGCCGCGGCACAGACCGGCACGGGTAAGACCGCCGCGTTCCTGCTGCCCACGATGAGCCGACTTGCCCATGCCAACCACGGCAGAGGCCCCAAAATGCTTGTCGTCACCCCCACGCGCGAGCTTGCCCAGCAGATCGCCGACGTTTGCGGCGTGATAGAAAAGAAGACGCACCACCGCAGCCTCACCATCGTTGGCGGCGTGGGATATGAGCCTCAGAAGCAGGCGCTTAGGCGCGGGTGCGATGTGCTTGTCGCCACGCCCGGGCGCCTTGTGGACCTGATCGAGCAAGGCGAGGCCCGCCTGGGCAACGTCGATGTGCTGGTGCTTGACGAGGCGGACAGGATGCTTGACATGGGTTTCTTGCCGCAGATGCGAAAGATCGTGGCTCAGACGGCGGCGACGCGTCAGACTCTGCTGTTCTCGGCAACTCTTGACGAAGGCGCCATCGGCGGCATTAAAGACCTGGTAAAAGACCCGGAGACGGTAGAGATCGCGCACAAGGGCACCGTGGCCAACACCATCGAGCAATTTGTCTTGCCCGTCTCGCTTGAGGTGAAGAACGGGCTTCTCGCGCAAGTCCTTGAAAGCGAGGGGCCGACGAGGGCCATCGTCTTCACGCGCACCAAGCACCGCGCCGATGCCTGCTGCCGTCGTCTGCGTAAGGCAGGCATTACCTGCGCGCCCATTCACGGC
>CAVDXJ010000326.1:0-2709 GCA_963612765.1 Oscillospiraceae bacterium | reverse complement strand
TTTTACGCAAGCGACCAGCTGGCCGAGGCCGTCTTGTCGATGATGCTGCCAAAGTAGAGGGCGCGCGCGATGTCGCCCTTGAAGTAGATGTTGCCCGAGACGGTGCCGCCCTGGGCCAGCGTGCCCGAGCTCAACTCGTCGGTACCGTCGCTGTAGTAGGTGGTGGACTGCTGGGCGCCGTTGGCGTCCTCGCCCTTCCAGTCGTAAAGGTTGTAACTCGCGCCTTCCTTGCCGTTGTTGACGTAGGTCACGTGGATGCCGGTGATTGCCGAGCCGTCGTAGTTGGCAAGGCCCGTCTCGACGGAGTCGACCGTCACCGAGAGACCGTCGGCCAGGTTGACGGTGGTGCCCACGACAAGGTTGTCGGTGGAGTCGGCCTGCTTGTCATCGCTAGCGGCGCTCGAGTCGCTGGCAGCCGCACTGTCCTGTGTGCTTTGCTGGGTCGAGCCAGCAGGCGGCGTGGTCGTGGTCTTCTTGCCGCCCATGGCGCCCACGACACCCACAACTACCAGCACCGCAATGACGATGAGCACGATCTTACCAATAGGTTTCTTTCCTTCTTTGGACATGGTCTCTCCCTAGGTCGCTTGCCGGCGGTACAGCCGGTGGCCCCCATAATGGCCTGCCGCGACCGAGATTTCATTAGCCCGGCGCTAATGCCAGCTGCCGGCTGCGAGCTTTTTCGATATCTGCATGTTTTGGCGTTTGCCTTGCGAGCTTTTTCGATATCTGTATGCTCAAATCGGCTCTAGGACGCACTCTGAACGCCCGAAGAAAACAAAACCCAGTTGAATGAATAAATAATTCAATCAAATCCCGCGCTACAGGCAAAACGAGCATGCAGATATCGAAAAAGCTCGCAGCGGAGCCAGGTGAACATGCAGATATCGAAGAAGTTCGCAACGAGGAGCGCAGAAAAAGGCGCCCGGCGGGATTTCCCGCCAGGCGCCTACGTCGCATGCAAATTACGCGTCGTTTAGACCAGCTTGGCCCAACGCTTCTTACCGGACTGGATGATGGTCCCGGCCGAGAAGAGGGCCGGATCAACGTTGTAGCACTTGGGCTCCACGGGCTGGCCGTCGACCTTCACGCCGCCGCCGTCGATCAAGCGACGGGCCTCGCCGGCGCTCGCGGCGATCTTGACATCGACAAGCAGCTTGCCCAGGTAAACCTTACCGTCCTCGTTGGGCTCGACCACGGACACGGGGAACTCGGCGATGTTATCGGGCACCTTGTTCTCTTTGAACTGCGCGTCGAAGGCGGCCATAGCCTTAACGCCCGCGCCCTCGCCGTGATAGAGGTCGACGATGTTGACGCCCAGCTCGCGCTTGAGCTTGTACGGGTCGGCCGAGCCATCGGCAAAGGCGGCGTCGATCGCGTCGATCTCGGCGATCGACTTGGTCGAGCACAGGCGGTAGTACATGGGCACGATCTCATCGGCGATGGACATGACCTTGCCAAACATGTCGGCCGGCTCGTCGGTCAGGCCGATGTAGTTCTTGTAACTCTTGGACATCTTCTTCACGCCGTCGGTGCCCACCAAAAGCGGCATGGTAAGGGCGACCTGGGGCTCCATGCCCTCGGCGCGCATAAGGTCGCGGCCCGCCAGCAGGTTGAAGATCTGGTCGTTGCCGCCCATCTCGAGGTCGGCCTCGATAACGACGGAGTCATAGGCCTGAAGCACGGGATAGATGAACTCGTGCAGCGCGATGGAGCGCCCCTCGGTGTAGCGGTTGTGGAAGTCCTCGCGCTCAAGGATGCGCGCCACGTTGAACTTGCTCATGAGGCCCAGCATCTTGCCAAGGTTAAGCGGCTTGATCCAGTCGCCGTTGTGGACGATGGTCGTCTTCTCGGGGTCAAGGACCTTCATGGCCTGCTCGACGTAGGTCTGGGCGTTGGCCTCGACCTGCTCCTCGGTCAGCGGCGGGCGGGTCGAGTCGCGGCCGGACGGGTCGCCGATAAGGGCGGTGCCGTTGCCAATGATCAAGGTCACCTTGTGGCCCAAGTCCTGGAACTGGCGCATCTTGCGCAGGGGCACGGCGTGGCCCAGGTGCAGGTCGGGGCTGGTGGGATCGACGCCCAGCTTGATGTTTAGGGGCGTGCCCTTCTCAAGCTTCTTCTTAAGCTCGTCGAGCGGCACGATCTGCATGGCGCCCGAGGTGATTACCTTGAGTTGCTCGTCGACTGGCAACAAATCTCTGTCCTCCATAGGTTGATTCCACACGATCTTCCCGGGCCTCGCGGGACCGGCGGGCAGTCGCACGTCTGTATAGGATAACCAAACAGCGGCCGTTTTGCCCGCCGCATATCCCCAGGCGGCGAGAAGACCTTCTCGGCGGCGCCCGGACCGCCGCGCGCGGCACGCGGCAAACCCCCAAGACCCGTGCATTTTGTGGCCGCAAGCTGGAGTGACACAGCACCTACCCATTCCCAAAGGGCCGCGCCGCGCCCGCACACTATAATGTTGAGCGATTGTCTCACTCGGTCTCCCGCAAGGAGGGGCACATGGGTATCAGAACCCGCAGGGCTCACACGCACTCCCGCACCCACGTCGTCGGCTTCGGCATAGCCGGCGCCTTTGGCTTTATCGCGCTCTTGATCTGCGCCTTGGTCCTGTCTTTGGGCACTGTCGTCTCGTCTTGGCTCGAGGACCTGCCCGACTACACGTCCACCGACTCGTACCTGGTGGCCGAGCCCACGCGCGTCTTT
>CAVDXJ010000325.1:0-2713 GCA_963612765.1 Oscillospiraceae bacterium | reverse complement strand
TGCAGGCCGCAAAGAACTTCTCGCCTGCCAGGCCCTGAGTCGCGGGGCTACTGGGCAAGAAGCTGGCCACCACGTCGGCCGTGCCCGCCACCTGCAGCAACTCGTCCATGGGATGCACCGCTTCGAAGACCGGGTCGCAGGCGGCCACGTTGCGCTTCACGCCCTCGACGTGGGCACCCATGGCGCGGCACAGCTGCGCGAAGTGCGCCCCAATGTCGCCCGCGCCCAGGACCAGCACCTTCGCGCCCACCAGCGACGTCACGGGGCCCAGGTCGCCCCACACGCGGTCGCGCTGCAGGTCGCGGTAACCCGGCAGGCGCTTCATACAGGCCAGCAGCATCGCAAAAAGATGCTCGCTCACGGCCTGGCCGTAGGCGCCCGAGGCGCAGCACAGCGCAACATTGGCAGGCACGCAGCCCGCCGCCAGATAGTTATCGTAACCCGCCGAGTTGAGCTGCAGCAGCTTGAGGTTGGGTGCTGCGGCCATGCGCTCGGGCGGAAGGTTGCCCACCACAACGTCGGCCGCCGCCAGCTGCGCATCGGTCGCCGCGGACAAGCCGGCGGCCAAAGTCGTCTGCTCGCCCACCGCTAAGCGGGGCGCCGCATAGGTGAAGGTCGCCCCCGGAAGGCTCTTCTCCAACAAGGCCTGGTGCTTCTCGGCAACCGGCAGCAAAACCAACACGTTCATAAGGTCCCCCTTGTTTCTCGCCGCGACGCAATCGGGCGGCGGCAACACATCCTCTCCATCTTACCCCACGGATTTTCCGAAACGTATGACGTATCTGTGACAACATGCGTCGCACCGCCGTCAAAGGAGTACTGTCACGTAGGAAATTTCGCACGTAGAAAGCCGCACGCATGCAAGACAGATCGCAGATTCTCGAAGGCTCTCTTTGGAAGGCCGTCCTCCGTTTTTCTATCCCCGTGGCCCTAACCGCCATTCTCGAGCAGCTCAGCAGCGTCATCGACGTCGTCATGATCGGCAACTTTGCCAGCGAGACGGGCATGGCGGCCGTGGGCGCCAACACCCCCATCATGCAGCTGGTCATCAACCTCTTTGTGGGCATCTCGCTGGGCGCCAACGTGGTCATTGCCCACGCCATCGGCAAGGGCGACCAGAGCACCGTCACCCGTGCAACCCACACCTCAATCGCCATCGCCGGTCTGGGTATCGTGGCGGCCGTGCTGCTGGAGTTCTTGGCCCAACCGCTGCTGCTCCTTCTCAGCGTCCCCGCCGATACCATGCCCGAGGCGCTCACGTTCCTGCGCATCTACCTCATTGGCCTGCCGTTCATCCTGCTCTACAACTTCGAGGCAGCCATCCTGCGCAGCGCGGGCCAAACGCGCCCGCCGCTGCATGCCCTTCTCATCTCATCTGTGCTCAACATTGGCCTCGATATCATCTTGGTCCCCATCCTGCACCTGGGCGTGGGCGGCTGCGCCATGGGCACCACCTTTTGCTATATCACCAGCTCGGCCATACTGTTTTGGCGCCTGACGCATACCGATGCCCCCGTGCGCGTCACGCCGTCCAAGATCGGCTTCGACCGCGCGGCCCTTGTGCGCATCGTGCGCATAGGGCTTCCCGCGGGCGTCCAGAGCGCCGTCTTTGCGCTGGCAAACATCATTATCCAGGCCGCGATCAACAGCCTGGGCTCCACGGTAATCGCCGCCAGCTCGGCCGCGCTGTCGATCGAGTGCGTGTGCTACGTCACCATGAACTCGTTTAGCCAGGCGTGCACCACGTTTGTGGGTCAGAACTTTGGCGCGCGCAAGATCGAGCGCTGCAAGCAGACCCTCAAGGTGTGCCTCATCGAGGACGGCCTGGTGGTCATCGCGTTCACGGCGCTGGCCGTGGGGATGGGGCGCTGGCTGCTGTCGCTATTCAACCCCGACCCCAATGTGGTCTCGATCGGCTACATTCGCGTGTGCTCGATCATCCCGTCCTACATCTTTAGCATGGCATACGAGAACGTCAGCGGCTACCTGCGCGGCTTTGGCGTCTCGACTTTGCCCGCCGCCATCACGATCGCGTCCATCTGCGGCATCCGCTTCTTCTGGGTGGCCGCGGTCTTCCCGCACGACCCCTCGTTTAGCTGCATCATGACGGTCTATCCCGTGAGCCTGGGCACCACCGCGGCCCTGGTGAGCCTGGCCGCGCTGATCGTGTGTCCCGCGAAGACCCTGGGCCGTGGCAGCAACCGTCAAGCCGCCAAGTAAGAAGAGCCGCAAAGCGGGCCACCGCGACCTTCTCAACACGTCCTTCTCGCCACACCCTCTTACGTTTTGGGGCTTGTCGGAATCCCAGGGCCTCGCCCTTTTACGTTTTGGGACTTGTCGGAACACAAACGTGCCCCAGCTTTATAATCCAGGGGTTGTCGGAACATAATGCCTTCCGACAACCCCTTAAACGCGCAGATTCACGTCCCAGCGCTTCCGACAACCCGCAAAACGTAAAGGCTGAGAAGCCCGCTGTTCCGACAACCCCTCTAAACACAAAAAAGGCCCGCCCGGACGAATCCAGGCGGGCCTTGCGCGCTTCTATGCGGCTAGTTTGGAACTAGTTCCAGCCCTTGCCGTCAGAGCCAAACTCGCAGATGAGCTCCTTGGTGCGGGTGACGATAGCGTCGCGACCGGGCTTGAGGAGCTTGCGGGGGTCGTAGCCCTTGCCCTCGAGGTCCTTGCCGGCCTCGATGTACTCGCGGGTGGCCTT
>CAVDXJ010000324.1:0-2713 GCA_963612765.1 Oscillospiraceae bacterium | reverse complement strand
GATCTCGTGCGAGTGCGCTTCTTCTTTGGTTCGGGCTTTGCCTCGGCGTCTACCTGCTGCTCAGCGGCGACTTCTGCGGCCGTCTCGCCGGCGGCGGAGACCTCGTCGGCGGCCTGCTCGGACGTCGTCTCGTCCTCAGGGCTCTGTGCCGGTTCGGTCTCATCCGCGGGAATCCGCAGGGTATAGGTCGTCTCGCTGGGCTTTGTTCCCTCGGCCACCAGGTCCAAGATCTGCGCCTTGACCACCGCCGTGAGCTCTTCTTTTTGCTCGGCGTACTTGGTCATCACGCGCTTGAGGTCCTTCTCGGTGATTACGTCTCGGGGGATGCGCACCAGGGCGCTGGCAATGCTCGCTCCAAAGTTCCGCTGGCTCGCAGGGAGGGCTCGGCAAAGGACACCAGTTAGAAGGTTGATGTTATTGCGCTCCTCTTCGGTGAGCTTACGGGCCATGAATTCCTTTCTGTCATGGGCCAATAGATTCGAAGAATTGTACGACAGGCGGGCACGGCCGCCAAATCCAGCAGCCCAAGCCGTCACCTGGCGCACACAACCACGTGCGCATACGCCGACTGCCGAACACTTGCGCACGGTTACGGACAAGCCCTTCTTGCCGCCGAGAAGTGCGCCCATACTTCAAGGCACCTGGCCGGCCCGCGCGCCGGCGCCCACACCACCTAAGCGAGAGGAACCATCATGGCAGATGCATCGGTCCAAAAGCTCGTCTCGGCATACGAATCGCTGGCAGAGGCCTTAGACGGCTTTGACTGGGGCGAGCCCCAGCGCTGCGTCCTGGGATCGTTCAACATCGACGGCGTCCCTGGCGAGGAGATTGCCAGCGAGCTCGTGGGCACCGTCTACATCGACCTGCCCGAGAAGGCCCTGGGGCCCTCGCCCGTCCAGGCCGAGGTCTGCGCCCTGACCATGCCCGAGACCCGCCGCCGCGGCTTTGTCGCCCTGGCCCCCATGGACTTCGACGACGGCGAGGGCACCTGGGCCTGGGTCCGCATGGAGTAGATTCGGTACCGTTTACCTAAAAATCATTCTCGCAAGAAAATGTTTTTCAACCACCCCAAACGGGGTATTAGAATACAAGCGCCGAGAAGTTCGGCGATGTATGGAAAAGGAAAGGAACCACCCATGGCAAACCGTTTCGTTCTCAACACCATCAGCTACCACGGCAAGGGCGCCATCAAGGAGATCCCCGGCGAGCTCGAGCGCCGCGGCTACAAGAAGGTCTTCGTCTGCTCTGACCCCGACCTCGTGAAGTTTGGCGTGACCGCCAAGGTCACCGACGAGCTCGACGCCGCCGGCATCGCCTACAGCGTCTACTCCCAGATCAAGCCCAACCCCACCATCCAGAACGTCGTCGACGGCGTCGAGGCCTTCAAGGCTGCCGAGGCCGACTCCATCGTGACCATCGGCGGCGGCTCCTCCATGGACACCGCTAAGGCCATCGGCATCATCATCAACAACCCCGAGTTCGCCGATGTCCGCTCGCTTGAGGGCGTTGCCCCCACCAAGAACCACGCCGTCTTCACCATCGCCGTCCCCACCACCGCCGGCACCGCGGCTGAGGTCACCATCAACTACGTCATCACCGACCCCGAGAAGGTCCGCAAGTTCGTGTGCGTCGACACCAACGACGCCCCCGAGGTCGCCGTCGTCGACCCCGACATGATGGCCTCCATGCCCGCCGGCCTCACCGCCGCCACCGGCATGGACGCCCTGACCCACGCCATCGAGGGCTACACCACCAAGGGCGCCTGGGAGCTCTCTGACATGTTCCACTACGAGGCCATCCACCTCATCTCCCAGAACCTGCGCGCCTCCGTCGAGGAGGCCAAGAGCGGCGTCCCCGGCGCCGGCCGCGAGGGCATGGCCCTGGGCCAGTACGTCGCCGGCATGGGCTTCTCCAATGTTGGCCTGGGCATCGACCACGCCATGGCCCACACCCTGTCCGCCCACTACGACACCCCGCACGGCGTCGCCTGCGCCATGCTGCTGCCCATCGCCATGGAGTTCAACAAGCCCGTCGTGGCCGAGCGCCTGGCCAAGGTCGCCGAGGCCATGGGCGTCGACACCACCGGCATGAGCACCGACGAGGCCGCCGACGCCGCCATCGCCGCCGTCAAGCAGCTCTCCGAGGACGTCAACATCCCCAAGGTCTGCGAGGCCATGAAGGCCGACGAGATCGAGGTCCTGGCCAAGGACGCCGTCGCCGACGCCTGCTTCCCCGGCAACCCCCGCGACGCCTCCCTCGAGGACGTCGTCGAGCTCTTCAAGAAGATCTGCCCCGAGGCCTAAGGCATCGCTGCGCCGCAGATCAGCTCTAGCCTGAACACGCAAGCCCCTCGTATCCGTGCGGATACGAGGGGCTTATCTCTGATGCGTCGTTGCGTGCGCGGATGGACGCCTCGGCCGTGGCGACTTCCGACCTTAGTGCGTGCCGTGACCACCGTTTTCCTGGACCCACTGCTCAAAGGAGATCTCTTGCCACAGGCCCTTGCCCATATTGAGAACCAGCTTGCTCTCGTAGAACCACTGCTCATCGCAGGAATCGCAGAAATAACGGTCCCCAAAGTCAAGCCCAACGATGCTCATGATGCCCCGGTGCAGAGGGCCACCGCATTTGGGGCAACGGTACTTCTGAGAGTAATTGTTGCCGCCGTACCACTTGTAGTACTTTTTGTTCTTTTTGTCCATATACACGTCCA
>CAVDXJ010000323.1:0-2724 GCA_963612765.1 Oscillospiraceae bacterium | reverse complement strand
ACCACGGGTAGTGGATGACGACGTCGGCCGCGGTGAGGTTGAGGCCCACGCCGCCCGCCTTGAGCGAGATTAAGAAGACGTCCTTCTCGCCTGCTTGGAAACGCTTGACCAGGCGCTCGCGCTCCTCTTTGCTGGTGGAGCCAGTAAGGGTGAAATAGCCCACCTTCTCTTTGTCCAGGCGATCGGCGATGATCGACAGCATACTTGTGAACTGCGAGAAGAGAAGGACGCGGTGACCGGCGTCCATGGCCTGGGCCACCAGCTCCATGCAGGTGTCGAGCTTAGCCGAGCCGCCGTCGTAGTCCTCGAAGTACAGCGACGGGTCGCAGCAGATCTGGCGGAGCTTGGTGAGCTCGGCCAGGACCTTGAGCTTGTCTTTCTTGAACTCGCGGTCCTGCGCGTGCTGTACCTGCAGGGCAAGGCGGTCCTGGGTAGCCAGGTAGAGCTTCTTTTGCTTGGCCTCCATCTGGGCCATGACCACGCTCTCGGTCTTCTCGGGAAGATCGGCCAGGACCTCTCGCTTAAGGCGGCGCAGGACAAACGGGCCGATGGTACTACGCAAAAGACGCGACGAGTCGAACTCGCCGGCCTCGACGGGGCTCTCGAAGCGCTTGGCAAACTGGTCGCGGCTGCCCAGGTAGCCGGGCATAAGGAAGTCGAAGATGCTCCAGAGCTCCTGCAGGCGGTTCTCGATGGGCGTGCCGGTCAAGGCAAAGCGCACGCGGGCATCCAGGCACTTCACGGCCTTGGTGACCTGGGCCTTGGGATTCTTGACGTACTGGGCCTCGTCCAGGATCACGCGGGCAAAGCGCACGTGGGTGTAGGTCTCGACGTCTTTTCTCAGCAGGTCGTACGAGGTGACAAGGACATCACGTTCGGCCGCGCCGCCCACGAGGGCCGTGCGGCGGGTCTTGGTGCCCAGGACGGCCACGGCGTTGAGGGACGGGGCAAAGCGGCCGATCTCGCTTATCCAGTTGTAGACAAGCGAGGCCGGGCAGACCACCAGCGTGGGACCGCACGGCTCACCGTTGGCGGCGGCCATCTCTTTTTGATGCAAAATCAAGGCGATGACCTGCAGTGTCTTACCGAGGCCCATGTCGTCTGCCAGGATGCCGCCAAAGCCAAAGCGCTCGAGGGTGGCCAGCCACCTAAAGCCGTCCTCTTGGTAGGAGCGAAGGTCTGCGCAAAGGCCGGCCGGTACATCAATGTCCGCATCGCTAAAGGTCTCAAAATTTCGCACAAGCTGGCGAAACTCGCTGTTGCGAGAGAATCGCACGCCGTCGGCCTTGCGCAAAAGGGCGTCGACGAGAAGGGCCTGGGCGCTGGAAAGGCCCACGGCGCAGTCGACGAGCTTGTCGACGTCGACACCCAGCCCCTGGGAGAGTTCGTTTGCCACCTGCAGGTTGTGGCCTATGCGCACGATGTCGCCGGACGAGAGGCGCACGAACTTCTGCTTGCGCTTGAAACCGTCCAGGTACTCGTGCAGCTCGCGCTCGGTCAAGCCCGAGGCGCCCAACTCGAGGTTGAGAAGGTCGCTCTTAAGAGTGGCGCTGACACTTAAGTTGGGCGCGGGACGCACGTCGATCGAGCGCAGCCGCTCGGACAGCAGGACCTCGCCCAGCTGCGAGAGGTCCTGCAGGCCATCGGTAAGAAGCGAGAAGAGAAGCTCTTCGTCGGCCTCCTCAAAGGCATAGACGCCATTGGCGTACGGGAAGTAATCCTCAAGCACATCGAGCACATGGTACTCGGCCGCCATGTCGCGGGCGGGCTGGGTGCGCGTGTTCTCGGGCACGCCCACGGCATCCTTCCAGTCACCGTAAGCAACCAACGCGTCGCAGGTCACAAGGCCATCGTCGAGACCCACCGAAAAGGAGAACTCGGGGTTGGGAGGTTCAATCTCAAGTAGCGAAGGCGCCACTTGAAGGTCTGTACAGGCGCGCAGCGCGGGCAACAGCGAGCGGCACAAGTTGGGTGCGTCGGTCGCGCTCACGTGACGCCCGCTCTCCCCGGCCTCGGCCAGGCGCTGGAGCAGCGGGGCATATGAGCACGAGAATTCCTCGTCTTGCCGCAGGACCTGGCCCGCGCACGCGACGTAGCCGCGCATGCCGTCGCAAAAGACGCGCAGGTCATCAGGCAGCTCGATATCGTAGCCGCCGTCGGGCGAGTCCACGATCGCGCAGGGGATAGCCGCGGGCTTCTCGCCAACGACGTAAGGCCGCGGCTTTTTGGCGGACGAGCGACGGTAATAATCGTAGTCGTAGCCGGCGGCCTCGATCTCGACCGTCTGGCCCTGCATGAGGTCCAGAATGTCGCAGATGTTGTTGGGGCCCAGCGGCAGCTCCTTGACGTCGGTGCCGCGGCCTCCGTCCACGTAGTCCCAACGAGAAAGATAGAGGGCCTGCTGCGTATCAACCACACGGGCGAGAAGGTCGAGCAGGCGCACGGCCTGGGAGTCGAAGTTCTCGGGCACGTGGCGAAAGGCGATCTTAGGGCCGTAGCTAAACTCCGAACGCGTGCGCCAAGCATCGATGACCTGGCCCACGTTCTTCACGATGTACTTTGCCGTGCCCCGGTGAACCGTGAGCTTCAACGCCAGCTGGCTATAAGACGCGGCGCGCGCAGGACGTACTAAGACAACGGAGAAGGATGCGCGCTCGTCAGACGCGGCGGCCGCCCTCTTTCTTCTCGACACCGCCACCTGGTCCAGGCGACGGACGTCGGAGT
>CAVDXJ010000322.1:0-2733 GCA_963612765.1 Oscillospiraceae bacterium | reverse complement strand
GCCGTAAGCGGTAGTAAAACTCCGGCAAACGGCAGATTGGCGCTCAAATTGAAAACGATACCATTTTTCAATTGACGTCATTTTCAATCAAGCTATTCTATAATCAGTCACCAACGCGATTACGAGGGGAGAAGACAATGGCAACGATTTCAGACGTCGCAAAGCTTTCGGGCCTGTCCGTCGCCACCGTCTCCCGCGTGATCAACAACAAGCCGCACGTCTCGCAGAAGAAGCGCGACGCGGTTTTGGCCGCCATGGACCAGCTGGGCTACGTGCCCCTGCAGGCCGCCCGCCAGATGCGCGGCTCGGGCTCGGGCAACATCGCCGTGGCCATCCCCGGTATCAAGAACAACTTCTTTGCGCACCTGGTAGATGCTATCGAGAAGACCTGCCGCAGCGCCGGTTACCGCAGCCTTATCTCGCAGACCCAAGGTACCGAGGAAGGCGAGATGGACGCCCTTGACCTGCTCAAGATGCAGCACGCCGACGGCCTGATTTTGTGCTCGCTTGAGAACAAGTGGGAGACCATCACCTCTTACGCCAAGTATGGCGCCCTGGCCATCTGCGACGAGTACACCGCCTCTAACGAGCTGTCCAAGGTAATCGGCCGCCAGTACGACGGCTTCTACGGCGCTACCCAGTATCTCATTGCCCGCGGCTACAAAAAGATCGCGTACTGCACGGGTTTCACCGGCCTTAAGGTCATGCCCAAGGGCTCTGACCTGGACTCCGATCGCTACACCGGCTACGCCGACGCGCTTAAATCCCGCGGCCTTGAGGCCAACCCCAACTGGTACTTCGAGGGCGTCAACACCCTTGAGGACGGCCGCAACGTCTTTCGCCGCATCCTGTCTTTGCCCGAGCGTCCCGACGCCATCATCGCCGGCTCGGACGAGGTGGCCGTGGGCATCGAGCTCGAGGCCATGCACTGTCGCTTCTCTGTGCCCGATGAGCTGGCCATCTTTGGCGTCGACGACCAACCCATCGCAGGTATCGCGCCTGTTCCTATCTCGACCATCCGCCAGCCCATCGAAGAGATGGGAACCCTGGTGGCCCAGGAGATCGTTCGTCAGCTTAGCCTGGACGATGACGAGCCCCTAGAGCCCGTAAAGCACGAGCTGAACCTCGACCTTATCATCCGTTCCTCCACTTAAACGCTCCACCCGCACAACCCAACGCACTGCCGCACGACCTTGCACTCGCAGCTCCAAGGCCTTAGGGCCCTATTTTCGTGCATCAAATTGGTAACGATACCAATTTTGCAGATACGCACTTTAAACCGCGCCGCCCGGCGCACGAGGGAAGGGAGACCCTCCATGGTAGTTCTCGCTCGTATCGACCAGCGCCTCATTCACGGCATCGTGGTCAACCAGGTCGCTCCGGCCTTCAAGGTCAAGCGCTTCATGGTGGTCGACGACCTGCTGTGCGACAACGAGGCCATCAAGGCCAGCATGCGCATGGCTAAGCCTGCGGGTACCGGCGTCTCGGTGATTAGCGTTGAAACCGCCGTCACCAACTTCGCCGCCGGCAAGTACGACGGCCAAAACGTCCTCATCTTGGTCAAGGAGCCCGAGACCCTCATCCGCCTGATCGACGGCGGGGTAGAGATCCCCAAGGTCGACCTCGGCATCATCTTCAACGAGGAGGACCGCGAGCCCGTGACCAAGTTCGTCGCCTTGAACGACAAGGAGCGCGCCGACCTTGAGGCCATCAAGTCCCGCGGCGTGCCGGTGGTCATCCAGTATGTGCCCACCGATGAAGAGCAGGCCTTTTAACCTGCGGTTTTCTCGCCAATAGAAGCGCCAAGGAAAGGTAGGAACGCGCAATGGAAATCTTGCAAGACGTGCTCGTGCTTCTGGTCGCCGGGTACATGACGATCGACCAGAACGGCCCCGTGGTCATGAGCTGGTTTGGCGTCATCGTGGGCCTCATCACCGGCCTCATCATGGGCGATGTCAATACCGGCCTGGTCATCGGCGGTACCTTCCAGCTCATGAGCCTGGGCGTCGCGGCCCTGGGCGGCGCCTCGGCCCCCAACTACGGCCTGGCCACCATCGTGGGCACCTTCATCGCGGTGCGCACCGGCACCGGCACCGACGCCGCGATCGCCGTCGGCCTGCCCGTGGGTCTTCTCGCCATCCAGCTCGAGGTGCTGGTCCGCATCGTCAACAACTTCGTTGCCCACAAGATGCAGGACTACAACAACGCCGGCGAGTGGGAAAAGATGAACCGCATCGCCTGGCTTGGCCCCATCATCTGCTCGCTGCAGACCCTGGTTCCCACCCTGCTGGTCATTCTGTTTGGCTCCACCGTCGTCAACTTTGTCCTTGAGTTCATCCCCGAGTGGGTCACCAACGGCCTGTCCATCGCTGCAGGCATGCTTCCCGTCGTGGGCGTCGGCATGCTGATGCGCTACATGCCCGTCAAGAAGTTCCTCCCCATGATCTTGATCGGCTTTGTTTTGTCCGCTTACCTGGGCGTCCCGGTCCTGGGCATCGCCATCGTGGGCTTTGCCGCCGCCTTCTGGTACTTCACGACCGAGGTCAACAAGACCGAGGCCACCCCTGCTGTTGCCGCCGCCGATGCTTCTGATATGGGAGATGACTTCGATGAGTAACGAGAACACCGAGCTTAACGCCACCGCCGACGGGCGCTACCAGGTCACCAAGGCAGATCTTAAGAAGGCCGCCGACCGCTACAACTTCATGGCCTGCAACATCTTCAACTACGAGT